>DATJQT010000353.1:0-1674 GCA_035505475.1 Vulcanimicrobiaceae bacterium | reverse complement strand
TGGTCATCAATCCGGCCGCGGACGAAGCACAGTCCGCGCTGGCCCTCGTGAAGTTTGCAGGCGCGCGGACATACGTCGCACTGGATCCGCCCGTCGTCGAGGCGATGCCAGTGTTTGGTCGCGACAGTAAACGGGTCGTTTTGCGAGAGGAGGGTGGTCATAGCATGCTCGAGCGCCAGGCTACCCGCCTTTAAGCCTTGTCAGCACCAGTTGCTGAAGCAGGCCGTTTGTCGCCACGGCGCCATCGCGGTGCGGGCCCGCGGTGCCGTCCAAGCCCGTCAGCTTCCCGCCAGCCTCGCGCACCAATATGTCGAGCGCCGCCAGATCCCACACCGATACCTGCGGTTCGGCGGCGATATCGACCGCTCCCGTCGTCGCGCATGGAAAACAACCGCCGCCTGTGTCGCAAATCACCCAAAAGAGCTGCCTAATAGTGACCGATTTCGCTTGCTCGACCGTCTATCTCTGTAGAGCGGCTCACCGAGGCCGCAGCCACACCAATGGAGTGGACCAATGGGTACAGCGATGGGCACCGGGCATTACAGGTTTCCCGACGGTTCGGTGCTGCGGGTGGACTTTGAGATGGGGCGTTGGGTGGGCACGCTCTACACGGCCTCCATGACCATCAAGACACAAATCGTCGGTGGTGATGCTCAGGTTCACGCCTGGGCCGCGGGTCTCGCGGCATAACGCTGCCTCACGCGGCCACCCCACTGTCGTTCCACGCCACGCTGGCCGAGGAGGCGGGCAGCAGCGATACGCCCCTGTGCCCGCGCGTCGCCTTCTCGGTACCGCTCAAGAGCCCCACGGAATATCGGTCAGCGCGAATTGCCGCTAATCGGGCGAGCGTGGGAGACGGATGCACTCGCCGGGATTCTGGAGCGGGCTTGAGCGGTACCGGGGTTGTTGCCGGGTTAGTGGGGCCACCCGGCATCGGCAAGAGCCGACTCGCCAGGGAATCGGCGGAATCAGCCAGAGGCCATGGCCTCGAGGTGTTTTCGACCTACTGCGAACCACACACGCGCGAGATCACCGCAGGTAACCTGGTCCTCGCGCTGAAGCAGGCTGGTCGCGATGATGAGGCCATGATCGCCGCGAGCGGCCTCGTCAACGCCGCCGAGGCCACCCGTAACCCATTTGCGCTCTCGCTTGCCTTGTTCTGCGAGGGCTACGTCTTCAGCGAGGCCGAGCCCGATCGCGCACTTCGTGCCCTGCGCCGAGGCCTGACGATTGCTCAACAAAGCAGTAGCCGTTACAACATAACGATCCTGGCAGCTGCGCTGTCCCGACTGGAGTCCGAGTACGGCGACCCGCTCGCCGCGTTCGAATACAGCACGCTGGCCATCCGCACCTATCACGACTCCGGAAACGCCCTCTTTCTCCGTGCGGCCCTGGCTATCCTCGCCACCCATTTCAACCGGCTCACACGCTACGAACCCGCGGCCACCATCGCCGGCTTCGCAACCAGCCCGCTGACCATCGCGGGGCTCCCCGAACTCAGCACCGCAATCGCCCACCTCCGCGAGGTACTCGGCGAAACGACCTACGAATCGCTCGCCCGCAAGGGCGAAACGATGCCCACCGCCGCAATGGTGACCTACGCATACGACCAAATCGACCAGGCCCGAGCAGAACTCGAAAAACCGAGCTGAATGCCCCATCAAGAGCGGAGGC
>DATJQT010000352.1:0-2739 GCA_035505475.1 Vulcanimicrobiaceae bacterium | reverse complement strand
GGAGCGCATGTAGGTGTGGGCGTTCGAGTCGTAGTAGTGGATGGACGTCGAGAGCGTCGCCGCGTGCTTTCCGCGGAACGCGGAGTCGGCGCCGCGCGTCCACAGCAGGTCGATGAACCGCTTGTACTGGGAGCTCACCAGCAGGATGTACAGCGGGAAGGCCCAGAGGATCCCGTCCGCGGACCTCACCTTTTGTAGTACGTCCTCGAACGCGGCCGCGTCGTGCTCCAGCTTCCTCGACTGCTGCGCCACGTGCAGGATCTCGAAGGCATGCTGGGGAAATGCCTTTTCCAGGTGCAGCACGTACTGGCGTGTGACACTCACGTCTCCCTTGGGGCTTCCGTTCAACACAACGATCTTCATATGCTCCTCCTCTGATTATTGGTTACGGCGTTATGTTAACACCGTTACCTCACAAGCCCATGAACGCCGGTCGCTCTGGGCAGACCTCGGCCGACGGGCCGCGCTCCATCCTCAGGCGCCGGGGCCGCCCGAGTAGTACCGCATGAACAGCGCTTCCAGGGATTCCCGCGTCATTCCTTCCGCGGGGGGAAGAACGCCGGACATCATGAGTGAGCAAAACCCGTGCAGCATCATCCAGCCCATCATGGCGCCGTGTCGGGGGTCCGGCATCCCGATCCCGCGAGACGCCATTTTTTCAAGGGCGCCCCGGGCAGCCAGGTAGGTGAAGTACAGCACGGGGTGATCCTCTTCCTTCCACACCTGGCCCTCGGCCTTGCCGGGTATCACGGCGCCGCCACCTTTTTCCGCCCCGCTTTTCCCGCTGTCGTCGAACGCGACCTCGAACAGCAGCCGGTAGAGGTTGGCGTTCTCACGCGCAAAGGCCAGGTATTGGCGCCCGAGCTCGGCGAGAAACTCGTGGGGAGCAAGGGCGGCATCGATCGCGCGGATGGCCCGGTTCAGCTTCTCCGCTGCACGGAGGCGCACCCTGCGCAGGATTTCTTCTCTATTCTCGAAGTAGTGGTAGATCGTCGTGGCGGTTACGCCCACCTCCGTGGCAAGGGAACGCATGTTCACCGCCTGGTGGCCGGAGGCGATGACCACCCGCTCCGCCGCCGCAATGATCCTGTTTGGAAGGTCGATGTTGGCTGCTCGCGTCATTTGACTTACCTTAACATAGTTACCTTAACATAGTTAACACAACTCTGTCAAGAGGAATTTCCTAAAGGGAGTCGCCCAGAAAAGGCGTTTCCGCGGAAACAGGATGGCGGATCCCACACCGCGACACGACGGGGAGGAGCTTCGGCAGGATAGGATCGATTTTGATGAAATCGACCAGGGCGTCTCGCACTCTGAGAGGCGCCCTGGTCAGCGCGCCGGGTGCCTAGGCCCCGAAGGCGCTCAGCAACTGCGTGACCCGGTTCTCGCCGTTGGCGCTGTACGCCTTGAGGAGGCCGCCCTCGGGGACCTTGCCGGTTTCCAGCTGGTCCAGCATGAGCCTGGCCACCACCTCGGGACCGATGACCACGTCCAGCTTCGTCAGGAGCTCGGCCGATCGTGCAATCGCCTCTGGCCGAACGTGCCGCTGGCCGTCGGAGCCCTTGGGATTGAGCCAGCCCACGAACCGCAGCATGCCGGACATCGCGAGCAAGGGGTCCTTCTCGAACGTCTGCTCGACCGACTTGAACTCGTCCGTTCCCGTGAGCGCAGGGCCCAGGAGCGCCTTCAACGTCACGGCGGGGGTCGTGCAGGCCTTGATGCCGGCCAGCGCGAGCACCTCCCGGTTCAACGGGTGGGCGGCGTTGCCGCCGAAGGTACGCGCGGCGCCCAGCAGCAGCATGCCGAAGATCGCCTCGTGGCGCGTCATGGGCGTGTCGATGGCCCCGGGAGCCACGGCGAACCCGTCCACGCCGAGCCCGCGGGCCTCCGCCGTGGCGATGCGAAGCGCCTCCACCTTGGTGGCCTTGTACTCCTCGTCCCCCTTGACCGCGATGCCTTCCGCCGCGACGATCGAGCTCAGCCCGACGAACATGCCTTTGCCCGACGGGATGTCGTTGGAGAAGGAATACAGCAGGTTGTAGGTCCCGCCCTCGTTGATGTCCTTCATCATCTGGACCTGCACCGGGTCGCCGCGGCGGCTTATGCCGGCGCAGGCCACCACGTTGAAGCGGTCCGGCGTGAGCCCGCGTTCCTCGAAGGAGCGGGTGACGCTGTCATGGAAATAGTTCATCTCGTCCGGCTTCCGGACGTCGGCCTGGACGTAGAGGGACTTGTCGGTGAGCAGCGCGGGGTCGATCTTCTCGCGCGGCTGCACGTCGCAGAACGCAACGGGCCAGCCCCGGGCGAGCGCCGCCTTGACGCTGGCAGCCCCGATCCCGCTGGCTCCGCCGGTGATGACCAGTCCGTTCTTGTGGCAACCCATGTGGAACCCCCTCGGTACGATCTGGTGCAGCAGTCCGCCTCGCGCAGACGACGCGACCGTGGCCGCGCCGGGTGCGGTTCGACAGGACCTGATGTTCAGGTGAGTAAGGCCATTATGGGCAAAAATAGTTGACTGTCAAGATCATGTTTAGGCTCCCCCCTACCAGGGGGATTACGGCGCCGGCCGTCATCGCCATTGTATCTTTGAGTTGCATCTACAGCGGCAGCAGGAGGAGAATCGATGGGGGCGATGAGCGCAAGGACGGTCGTGATCACGGGGCCCACCTCCGGGATCGGGAGGGAAATCGCGCGCGGCCTGGCCCGGCTGGGGGCGCGGCTCGTCCTCGGGTGCCGGGA
>DATJQT010000351.1:0-3387 GCA_035505475.1 Vulcanimicrobiaceae bacterium | reverse complement strand
GGCACCGAAGATGCCGGTGGAGGCCGTCGGCAGCATGACCTTCAGGATGGCTTCCCAGCGGGTCGTTCCCATCCCGTACGCCGCTTCCTTGATCTTGTACGGGATCAGGTGCAGGGCATCCTGCGAGACTGCGGCCACGGTGGGGAGGATCATGATCGCCAGGACGAGCGCTGCCGGGAGCATGCCGGGACCGCTCAGGGTTGTGCTGAAGAACGGGATCCACCCGAAATGCCCGAACAGCCAGTTCGCGGCTGGGCGAATGGCCGGCACCACGACGAAGATGCCCCAGAGTCCGTACACCACGCTGGGGATCGCCGCCAGCAGCTCGACGATGACCCGAAAGACCTGCGCGAACTGGGGCGGCAGGAAATCCTGGGTGAGAAAGATCGCGATCACGACGCCGAAGAAGCCGCCGATGACGAGCGCCAGGAGGGAGCTGTACATCGTTCCCCAAATCTCAGGGAGGATGCCGAATTGCGACTTGTTGACATTCCAGGTGGTCCCGGTCAGGAACCCGAGACCATGATCGCGGATTCCGGGCAGCGCCCTCACGCCGATCTTCCACAAGATATACGCCAGCAGGACCAGGATGAGCCAGACAGCGATCTTCGCAAGGGCTCGGAAGCCTCGGTCCGCAAGCTTGTCCCACGAAGAGGGTGGGACCGAGATAGATCCCGTGGGCGCTAGATTCTGGGAGGCTTGCATAGGTTGGTCACGCTCACTCGGCCAGTGCCGAGGCGAAAAACCCGGAACCCTGCCCACGGCAGAGTTCCGGGTGACTACGTTGCCGTGCTACTGGATGTTGGCCGACGCCTTGCGTACCTCTTCCAAGACTTTCTTGGGCAGCGGGATGTACCCCATCTTGTCGCTGATCTTCTGGCCTTCGGTCAGGGAGTATTCCACCATCTGCCGCATGGCGGCGGCCTTCTTCGCATCCGTGTTCTTCTTGTAGAACAGCATCCAGGTGTAGCTGACGATCGGATAGGACTTCGCGCCGTCCGGGTCCGGCGCCCAGGCCCGCAGGTCGGCAGGCAGCTTCACATTCGCCAAGGCCTCGGCGCCGCCCTCCGCGCTCGGTGCCATGAACTGGCCGGCCTTGTTCTGCAGTTCCGCCATGGTGAGCTTGGCGCCGATCGCGAACGCATACTCGACATAGCCGATGGCACCGGGGGTCTGCTTGATGGTCGCACTCACACCGTCATTCTTGGGGGCGGCCACGAACTTGTCGCTGCTGGGCCAGTTCACGGTGGTCCCTAAGCCGTGGGCACTCTTCCACTCGGGGCTGATCGCGCTCAGGTGCTGCGTGAAGACAAAGGTCGTCCCGCTGGCGTCCGCCCGGCGTGCCACCGTGATGGCCGTATCAGGCAGGTCCACACCGGGATTGGCCGCCTTCACCTTAGGATCGTTCCACTTCGTAATCTTGCCGAGGAAAATGCCCGCGTAGACGTCGCGGGGCAGCTTGAGCTTGGGATTGCCGGGCAAGTTGTAGGACAGGACGATCTCTCCTGCGGTCATGGGCAGCAACTGCACCCCGCCCGCCACCTTGGCCATTTCCTCGTCCGTCATGGCCGCATCGCTGGCGGCGAAATCCACCGTCTTGTTGATGAGGTCCTGAATGCCCGCCCCGCTACCCTTTGCCTGGTAGTCAACCGTGATCCCGTTGTTCATGCCGCTGAACGCCTTGAACCACGCGGAGTAGATCGGGAACGGGAAGCTTGCACCCGAGCCGACCAGGCGCACGCTCTCGCCAGCAAACGCCGGCGGGACCATCAGCGCGGACGCGAATCCAAGCCCAATCAGCAGACCGACAACTCGTTTCACCATGACATCCTCCGTTTGAGCAATGTGAAGTTTCGGAAGGTAACGGTCTTATACTTTCGCATTCCACCGAGAGATTCCCATCGGCGGGTGAGAGCACGGGGTCACCTACAGAATCAGGATGGTAGTATCTCGCGTTTGTGTGACTTAAATGTGACAATGCAGTGAAATTTCGGCTCAAACGATTCCAGATAGACCCGTGAGACGCGGAGACTCATTCGTTCCGGTGTGGTGGACGAAATCGTTTCCTTGTAGCGACTTGCGTGATTCTGCTTTCGGGCCCCAGCTCCGCCGCTAGGTTCCGGCGGCTGTCTCCTGGGCGGGGACTTCGGGCGATATGCGGCGCAGGATAGTATCGATCAGGTCACGATTGTTCGTCACCCGGGGCACCTTGTGCTGGTCGCCGAGCTTCCCTTGCGCCGCCAACCAACGGTAGAAGGTCCCGGCCGGAACGGGGGTGACCTGGGGCGCAACCATTCCCAAATCGCCCTTGCGCTTGGTCCGATAATCGGTGTTAAGGGCCTGGAGGCGTGCATCCAGGACGTGACCAAACTGGCCTAGGTCGGGGGTCACGTCGCGGAATTCAATTAACCACTGATGCGCGCCGCGGACCCGGTCGCTGGGATAGCGGGGCGCGACCGTGAATTCCGCCACGTCGGCGCCGGTCTTGCGGCAGGCCGCGAGCAGAGCCTGCTCCACCTCTTCGACGATGACGTTCTCGCCGAAGGCATTCACGAAGTGGCGCGTGCGCCCGATGATCTGCAGGCGCAGCGGGTCGCGCGACGCAAATCGCACCGTGTCGCCCAGCAGATAGGACCAGAGGCCCGACGGCGCCGTCAACGCCAGCGCATAGGACCGGTCCATCTCCACATTGGCCACCGTGTGGCGGCGAGGAGTCGGACTCCCCAGGTCTTCGAGCGGGATGAATTCGTAAAAGATCCCGTAATCCAGCATGAGCGTCAGGCCCCAGGCTTCCGTCTGGATCGCGACGAAGCCCTCGGAGGCGGGATAGACCTCGACCCGGTCCAGCGGCCGGCCGATCCACTCGTCCACCACGCGCCCATATGGGGGATAGGCGACCCCGCCGTGAATGAAGACCCGGAGATTGGGCCAGCAGCACCGGCCGAGCGACTCGACGGCCAGACCCGACGCGCGGCGGGCCGCCGCGATAGTCTCGAACAGCACGATCATCCAGGACGGCATGCCGCCGATCAGCCGAAGGTCTTGCTGCATCACCATCGGCGCCATCGCGTGCAGCCGGGCCGCCCAATCCGAGATGCCCGCGATCTCGGAGCCCGGCGAGTACCGCTTCCGCACCATGCCGGGCAGGCGGCGCGCCATTACGCCCGACAGGTCGCCCAGCCGGCAGCCTTCCCCGAACGGCTTGAGGACGGTGCTGCCCCCGAGAAACAGGAGCTGCCCGCCTAGCAGATGTTCCCCGCTGGCCTTTTCGACGGCCAGATAAAAGGCGTCCCAGCCGCCCTTTCTGTGTGCAGCTAAGGCTTCTCGGGTCACTGGAATGCACTTATCCCCGGCGGTGGTGCCGGACGTCTTGACCCAGTAGCGGGC
>DATJQT010000350.1:0-5553 GCA_035505475.1 Vulcanimicrobiaceae bacterium | reverse complement strand
CGACACCACCTGGGGATCTCGGCCTGCCACCGGGCCGCGTGGACGGCGCCACGCCGGGCGGCGGTGGAGATGTTCCCACGAGTCTGCCCGAGGGCGCGGGCGAGGTCGCTGGCGCGCCGGCCCAACACCTCAACCCAGACGTAGGCGAGGAGCTGCCGGGCGGTGACCGCCGGGCGGGTCTGGGTCTGTCCGAGGAGCGCGGGGACGGCGACGCCCAGGCGGGCCGCCAGCCGAGTCGTCAGCGTCTCGAGGGAGACCCGCGAGGCCGCCCCGCCTACCCCCCGGGGGATGGGCGCCTCGCGCACGACGGTCGCGACGAACTCCCCGCTCCCCAAGACCCGCGCATCGGCCTGGACGGGGGCGCCGGTGCGGCGTGCGGCCGTGACCGCCTGCCACCCCCCGAGGCTCCGGACAAGTCCCCCGCCCTGCAACTCGCGACGCTGCCCTTGAGATAGGCCGGCGGCGAGGAAGGCGCGGTAGGCCCGTCGGGCGCGGGCGGGGGTGGGGCCGAACTGGGTGAGAATCGTCTGAGTATCCTGCCAGGGGCGTGGAACGGTCCCACAGAGCGCGCTGTGGCCGGTCCAGGGGAAACGGTCAAGGGCGTGGGGTGAGGGAACGACGTTCGCGCGGAGCGGGTTGAGGTGCAGGTAGCGGACGAGTTCGAGGAGATAGGGCTCTTCCTCCACCACGATAGACTTGTAGCGGTTCTGGAAGAGATGGCCGACGCGCTTATGGCGCCGGTTGAAGGCACCCGCATACCCGGTCAGGAGGGAGCGCATGCTGCGGGGCAAGGGCCGCGTCCCAGTGCGGACCAGCAGATGGGCGTGGTTAGGCAGGAGCGCCCACGCGTAGACAACCCAGACCCCCGCCTCGGCGAGGGCGGCGAGGCGGGCGATGAAATCGCTCCGGTCGGCGTCGTCCCGGAAGATGGCCGTCCGCTCGATCCCCCGCACCATCACATGGTGCAGCGTGTCCGGGGCATCCAAGCGGGCTTGGCGGGGCATGGCGGGCAGTATACTAGCAGAAGATAACAGATAATGCAACGTCCCCTAGTCACTACTAACAGATAATGCAACGTCCCCTAGTCACTATTGAGGGAGAGAAAGATGGTGGAGGACGAGTTGGAAGCGCAGGATTACTCTACAGATATCCCCAAAGAGGTGGAACAGTATGACCTTTCGCTTGTAGAGGCAGATCTTGCGCGTGAATATAGTGCTAGATAAGAATGCAACCATCATGAATTGTCTGGTATACCCCAATCGAAAATAGGCTATGGCTGAGGCGTCCAGGAAATTATCAAGGCGGTCCAAGATTGAGGGATCGCAATTGGAATACAATACAGGGCAAGGTGAAGAAGATAGCGCCGATGGTAAGATCCGTTCCTGCAACCTCGAGTGCGTGGATGGCGGGATGTGCTCGCATCCGGTGCCCGGGTTTGCCTGACGGTGAACTTGGGGGCCCTGAGCCTCTGCAAAAAGAAATGCGCCGGCAACCATTGGGGCTGCTGGCGCATTTGTCTTCTGACTTGTCAAATATCAGCGTGAACTGATCCCTCCATCAATCACCAGTTCACTGCCAGTCACATAGCTTGCCTCATCCGACGCCAGGAACAAAATACCGTTGGCGATGTCCTGGGGGATCGCCAGGCGGCCGATGGGGGTCAGCGCAAGCCGGTGCTCCCGGACGCCGGGTTGCTGATGCAGATCGCGGGTCATCGGCGTTTCGACAAACCCCGGAAAGACCGAATTGACGCGGATGTTTTCGGCGGCGTACTGCACGGAGGCGGTGCGGGTCAGAGTCCGTGCCGCTCCCTTGCCGGCCGCGTATGCGGTGCCCAGAATGTCACCGATCATGGTGTAGATGGAAATCACGTTCACGATCGAGCCGCCGCCGGATTTCCGCATGGCGGGGATCGCGTGTTTCATGCCGAAGAACGTTCCTTTTGCGTTGTACGTGAACGAAAAATCCAGCCCCTCTTCAGTGGTATGCTCCACAATGGGGCGCGTGATGACGCCGCCCCGTCCGGCATTGTTGACCAGGATGTCGAGTCGGCCGCAGCGCTCGAGCACGATCCGAATCGTCTCGACCCACTGGGCTTCCTTGCTGACGTCAAGCGAGCAGAAGAAGACGTCGGACTGGCTTTTGGAGAGCTCCTCAGCCAATGCCTTCCCCGACGATTCATTCACGTCGGCGATGACGAGACCTCGGGCCTCTTCGCGCACGAATGTGCGGCAGGTTGCCTCGCCAATCCCCGACGCGCCACCCGTGACGATCGCCACCTTTCCTGCTAGTCGGCCACCCATATGCTTCTCCTGTGCACGCGGTTATGGGCAGTTCCGTATGCCTTCATACGCCTGCACGTTCCTGTGCCAGCGTCACATCGGCCGATAGCTTCTGGCTCGGCTCATAGCCCGGCAGACGCTTCAAATGGGTATGGATGGTGTCCAAGAACCAGGCCGGTTGCGGGAAGAACAATTCTTCCATTTCAGCCGCAGGCGTGATCCAGTTCTTGGCGCCCAGCGTGATCACCGGGGAGTCCAGCGCGTCGAACGCCAGTTCCTGGAGCGTTGCCGCCAGCGTGTGCACGTAGCTACCCCGCAGGCAAGCGTCGCTCGCGATCAGGATGCGGCCGGTCTTTTGCACGGAGGCAATCACCGGCGCATAATCGAACGGAACTAGCGTCCGGGCATCAATCAGCTCGGCCTGCACCCCGTATTCCTTCTCCATCCGTTCGCAGGCCTCCAGGGCACGGTACAAAGTGGAGCCGATCGTCAGAATGGTCAGATCCCGCCCGGTGCGCTTGACCTCGGGGACGCCGATCGGGACCGTGTAGTACTCGGCCGGCACATCTTTCTGGAACCATTCCGTCATCCCGTAGAGTCGCTGGCTCTCGTAAAACACGACCGGGTCGGTACCCGACAAGGCGGCGGCCATCATCCCTTTGGCGTCGTACGGCGTGGCCGGAAAGACGACCTTGAGGCCAGGGATGTGGGCGGTGATGGAGCTCCAGTCCTGGGAGTGCTGCGCGCCGTATTTGCTCCCCACGCTCACGCGCAGGACCACGGGCATGCGCAGCACGCCCGCCGACATCGCCTGCCATTTCGAGAGCTGATTGAAGATCTCGTCCCCGGCGCGCCCCATGAAGTCACAATACATCAATTCAGCCAGTGCCACGCCGCCCTCCATGGCATACCCGACGGCCGTCCCGACGATCGCGCCTTCGGCGATCGGGGCGTTGAACAGCCGATGGTAGGGCAAGCTTTCCGTTAAGCCGCGGTACACGGCGAAGGCGCCGTCCCAGTCCCGATTCTCTTCACCGTAGATCACCAGGCGCTCGTCGTGATAGGCGTGATGGATGACCGCCTCGAACAGGGCATCGCGGAACGACACGGCCTTCGATTCGGAGAGACGCTCCCCCGTGTTCGGGTCAATGCCGCTGCGCCGTTTCTTCGCGATCTGCTGCACGCGGCCGTTTTCCTCGAACGGTTTTCGGACCTGGCCGGCGCTGATGGAACGCAGCGACGCCCTCTGGTCAGAGAACATCACGCGTGCAATGCCTTCACCCGTGAGCCGGGGTGAGATCTTCAGATCCACAGCCAGGCGGCAGGCGGCACTCACTTTCAGCGCCGCGAATTCGCGGATGGCTTCGAGATCGGATTCCGTCGCGGCTTTTGCCGTCACCAGCGCTGCCCCGAATTCCTTGAGCGGGTCCACGGCCTTCCAGGCGTCGATCTCTTCGCGGGTCCGGTAGCTGCTGGCGTCGCTTGGCGAATGGCCGCTTTGCCGATACGTGAGGATGTCGAGCAGGATCGGGCCTTCGCCGGCCGCGATCCGCTCTTTCTTGCGCCGGATCGCGTCCATCACGGCCAGCGGATTATTCCCGTCCACTGTTTCCGCGTGAAAATTGAACTGATTCAGGCCGGCGCCGAGTGTCGCAAGCCGCTGGAAGCCCATCGTCTCGCCGCGGGTCTGGCCGCCCATGCCGTAGAAGTTGTCCATGAAGGCGAAAATCATCGGCAGCCCGCCGCGATATTCCGGCTCCCAGAGTGTCCAGTACTGGCCCATGGTGGCGAACTGCATCGCTTCCCAGACCGGCCCACAGGCGGAGGAGGCGTCGCCGATGTTAGCGATCGCAATCCCCGGCTGGCGCTGCACCTTCTTGTAAAGCGCAGCGCCGGTGGCGATGTCCCCGCTGCCGCCGACGATGGCGTTGTTCGGATAGACGCCGAACGGTGGGAAGAACGCATGCATGGACCCGCCCAGACCGCGGTTGAAGCCGGTCGCCCGGGCAAAGATCTCGGCGAGGAGGCCGTACAGGAGATACGCGATCGCACGCTCTTTGCCGTCCCCTGCCGGCTCGCGCTCCACGACGCGCAGAATGTCACCGCCTAGGTAGCCTTCCATGATCCGCTGGAGGGCGGCGTCGTCCAGTCGATGAATGGACGAAAGGCCCTTCGCGATGATCTCGCCGTGGCTCCGATGACTGCCGTAGATATGGTCCTCGACCGCGAGGTGATACGCCTCGCCCACCGCGGCCGCTTCCTGGCCGATCGAGAGATGGGCGGGGCCCTGATGCACGTAGGACACATCCCGATAGCGCCCAAGGCGTTTGATGTCGTCCAGCATCGTCTCGAAATCCCGGACCAGCGCCATATCGCGGTAGATCCGACGCGCATCATCCACGCTGAGGGTGTCCGCCTTAATTTCCTGGGCGAGCGTCCGCTTGTACGCGTTCACCGGGACGGAGCCGAGCTTGATGTTTTCTGCCTTGCGCGCTTCCTCGGGGGTGACCACTAGCTGCTTGACCATGATCCGTTGCACTCCGCACAAAAGGTGGTGGCGGGTCCCTCCCACGCCTGCCGAAACGAAAAAGACGGTCTACTTCTCGGTCTTGTCCAACATCTCCTGAAATTCCTTGTTGGCCTGGGCGACCAGCTCGGCCGGATTGCCTCCCTCGATCGCTTTCTGAATAGCGACGCCGAAGATGTCGCGGTACTGGGTCACGTCCACGATTTCCGGCAGACCGTTGCGTCCGATCTTCAGGGCATCCAGGAATGCGGTGTACCATTCGGACGGCATACGCGGCTTGGCTTTGACCTCGGGCGTCGTCCACGTCGAGGCGCGGCCGCCTCCGACGCCTGCGACCAACTCGCGGATGCAGTTCTGCTTGTTGGTCGCCCACTGCACGTAGAACCAGGCCGCCTCTTTGTTGCGGCTCTGGGCGCTGATCGCCATGCCGCTGGTGAACATGCAGGTGTGCAGCCCGCCCGGGCCCGCGGGGAGGAGCGTGTAGCCCACCTTGCCCACCACCTTGGACTTCTCCTTGTCCTCGAACTGGGTGGCGAAGTTCACCCCATCGAAGTACATGGCCACCTGGCCCTGCATGAAGGCGCTGCTGCACTCGTACCAGTTGAAGCTCACCACACCCGGCGGGGCAAAGCGCTTGAGCATCCCGGAGTAATACTCCAGACCCTTGACCCAGGCTGGGCTGTTCAGGGCGGACTTCCGGTCGGCGGTGAGATAGTCGCCGCCGAAGGCGTACAGGATGTAGGC
>DATJQT010000349.1:0-8207 GCA_035505475.1 Vulcanimicrobiaceae bacterium | reverse complement strand
AGCTGAGCGGACAGGACAACGAGCGGAGCGTCGGGTACGTCGTAGCGAAGGCGTACCACTCCAGTCACATCACGCGATCGACTGTGATCGCTGAAGGGGGTGACGCTCAATGTTCCAACTGCTCGCAGGACTGTTTGCGGTCGTCACGAAGCTGTTTTTCGCAGAGGGAAACATTTCGTGGTGACGTGATGCACTGGGGGTTCTCCCTTCTCTTCTTGCTTCAAGGAAGCAATGGCGCCTCAGAGCAGCGTGACAGGATCGGTCAGAATTCGCATCATCGCCCTTATCGCAGTTTTTGTGGGGGCGGCGATGGTGCTTCTGTTCGTGCCTACGTGGACTCTGCCGCCAATCACCGAGTCGTCCTACTGGAATGGCGTGCTCGCCTTCCTGCTCGTCGCAGTGCTTTGCGACGCCTGGTTCTTGCGGGCGTCCTTCGCCAACCTCAGTAGTTCGGTTGCGTTCCTACCATACTTTGCGTCGGTAATGCTCTTCGACCATCCGATCCCGATGCTCATCGGTGGGGCGTCTCAGGTCGTAGCCGAAGTGTTTGTACGGAAAAAGCCTACGCAGCGGGTGATCTTCAACACGGCGCAGCACATGGTCGCCCTCGGCTTGGGCGGACTGGCATATGCCGCCCTGGGCGGAGTGACCGCGCCGGGTCCCGAATTCACGTTCAAGGTGATTCCGTTTGCGGCCTTGGCAGTGGTCTTCTTTGCGGTCAACCAAGGTAGCGTCGCGGTCGCAGTCGCCATCAGCAATGAAATGGCGCTCAAGGAGTCTTGGGAGCGCATTAGCGGGGGCATGAGGGCGTATGACATCCTCGCTAGTTCACTGTCGGTGCTCCTGGCCTTCCTGTATGTAAAGCTTCAGTTCCTTGGCCTTGTAATCCTTGTCTTCCCGATCTTCCTCGTTCGGCAGCTCTACCACATGAATGTTCAGCTGCAGGGGGAACTGGAAGAAAAGCTCGAACTGATGGTTAAGGCTATAGAGGCCCGCGATCCGTACACATCGGGCCACTCCCGCCGAGTGGCGGAGTACGCGGGGGCAATTGCGCGTGACCTCGACCTCTCGGCCAAGGAGGTTGACGCCGTAAAGCGCGCGGCGCTGCTTCACGACGTCGGAAAGATTTACGAGGAGTTTGCACCCTTGCTTCGGAAGGAAGACAAGCTCACGGCTGAAGAGCGCATCGTAATGCAGACGCACGTTACGCGCAGCGCGGAACTGGTGGGCAACGTGTCGAAGCTGAAGGGGGCAGTGCTGGATTCCATTCGCCATCACCATGAGAACTACGATGGCACAGGGTATCCGGACGGACTGTCAGGGGAGAGCATTCCCATCGGCGCCCGCATTATCATGATTGCCGACACTTTGGATGCGATGACGACAGACCGTCCGTACCGAAAGGCTCTTGGGTTTGAGCAGGTTGTGGATGAGCTGCGGAAGTACGCTGGCCGCCAGTTTGATCCCCGGATCGCCGAGACCTTGGTGCGTTCCAGCACGATTCGGAGGCTCATCGGCGTCGTTGAGGGTTACCCAAGCCGCCCACCTGCCGTGGCGACATTCGGTGGCCGGTTTGGGGAGCACCCTGGTCGTTGGTCCGCCTCCCTCAAGTGGCGCGATCCAGAGGATCGTCCATCTAGGGTCTGACGGAGTGCTCTTCAAGAAATCCCTGAGCTTGCAACAGGATCTTCTTTCCGCGAAGGCCGAGTTCATCTAACAGCATGAGACCGGCTTCAGTCTCGGGTTGTATTGATCCGAGGACCTTCCGCTCCAGCCATGATACAGCCGCATTAGCATCGATCTCGTAAAGCAGGTTTCGTCCGTGGAAGCGTTCCCGGGCGCCGCGCGCTGTTAGCAATGCGCAGTCGGGCCCTTCAAGGTGGGCAATCTTGAAGGCTCGAAGCCGCTCGTAAATCCCCCAGTTTGGTCCGAATGGGAGTGTGCCCACCACGTGCTCCAACTCCGTGATGGCACGAAGTGCGCGTTCCTGGTCGCCAAGCGCGAGCCATATGCAGGCGCCTTCGGAATGAAAAACCATCCGTGGTTCCCAGTTACTCTCCCGCTCAACCATGCGCTGAGCGTGATCCAGATACTCAAGGGCCTGGTCCTGGTGACCTGCGAGTACGTATGCGTCAGCCAGATTAGTAAAAGCCATCACTCCGCGAGGCTGTCGGAGGGCTCTCCGGGCGAGCCGAACACCTTCGAGACCAATGTCTATCGCTTCAGCGTGTTTCCCCTGTTGGACCAGTACGCCGCAGATGTTCGTCGCTAACGTGCACGCCCAAGAGTCATCTCCAAGCTGCCGCGCAAGCGACAGTGCCCGCTCGTACAACGTTCGGGCTGCGTCGCACTCTCCGATGTAGTACTTCGTTACGGCCAGACCGTTGAGGAGTGGGATCGTCTCCGTAGGTCGTCCCGCGGCCTGGGCCAGACCGAGAGCTCGCGATACACAGGTACAAGCTCGCCAGGCACTGCCGTTGATGAATTCACAGTACGCTTCCGTATAGTGAAGCATCGGTAGCCCGGCATACTCCGCGTACTGTGACAGGTGGTTGATCGTCTCGCGAACCCGGCCTATGCCAACTGCATTCCCGGTCTCGCCGTGTGCCCGGGCCAAACCGAATAGCGATCGGGCGACGAGCACGGGATCTCGAGATCTCTCCGCTGCGGCAAGAGCCTCCTCCGCCGCGGCCGAATGACGGCTGCCCGTTTCCCTCGCGAGCATGTACTCTGCGGACGCTTTCATGGCCGCGATCTTCGCTCGGTCGATATCAGAAGTGCAGGCGGCATTGTGTAGCGTCTCCAGGTATGGCGTCGCCTCCTCTGCCTTCGACTGGTCCAAGTAGGCTTGTGTGAGGAGTAGGAGAACGCGGACGTCAGAGTTCGGGAGCGCTGGATCTTGCACGATTGCTGCCAGCACTCGCTCCGCTTCGCTTGCAGCACCCCGTTCCAGCGAATGGGCGGCACCTTGAAGAGCGAACTCGAGTGCGCGATGAGTGGCCCGGCCTCGGAGGAAGTGCCACGCGATCTCGAGCTCGGACCCAGCCAGTTCTCGGGCCGGAAGCTCACCCAGTGCGGCCCCGACCGCCCGATGCAGATGTTCACGCCCTGTGAGTGTTATGGCATAGTACGCCTGCGCCCGGATCAGCTCGTTCCGGAACTCCAAGACCCCCTGCACATCACGCAGGAATCCTTCGTCCCGCAGGCGGGCCAAGCCATGCGAGGCGGCCATCGGGGACAGCCCGCCCACCCGATACAAGTCGACCTCGTGGAGCCGCCTCCCCAGCACGGCGGCCACGTCGAGGATCGCGCGCAGCGTCGGATCCAGACGCCGGACCTCGCGCTCGAATACCTTGCGCACCACCGGCGGAATGCCGATCCGCGGGACGGGACAGGTGTTGATGGCCTCCAGGTCCCGGAGGAGGGACTCCGGCCCATGGTCGACCCACTCCCGCGCCAGGAGCTCCAGCGCCAGCGGGTTCCCCCCGCCCGCCTGCAGGATCCGGTCCACGGGAGGCTCCCCGTGGCCGGCCTGATCGACGAGCCGGGTGACCAGCGTCTTCGCGTCCGCAGACGCGAGCCCGTCGAGCTCGATGGTGGAGAGACCCTCGATGCCCCCGTCGGCCACGAGTGCGCCCGACGCGCCGGCCAGTCGCAGCTCCGTCGGCCGCCCGACCAGCATCACCAGCAGCCGGAGCTTCGCCACCTTGCGCGCCAGCATGTGCAGGATGGCGCCGCTGGAGTTGTCGGCCGCGTGGACGTCATCCACCACCAGGACCACCGGCCGCTCCTCCGACGCCGCCGCCACCGTCTTCAGCAGGGCGTCGGCAAGCCGCAGGGGCACGACCTCCGATGCCCACTCCCCCGGCGCCGGCACGCCCGGAAACGCCGCGATGACCTCGGGACAAATGCGTCCCAGCTCGGCCAGCGCTACCGGGTCGGCGCCGACGATGGTCCGTTGCGACGTCAGCTGCCGGATCAGCTCGGCCAGCACCGCGAAGGGGAGCTCCCGCTCCGCCTCGTACGCCTGCACCCGCGCCACCACCGCCCCCTCGAGCTGGCACGTGGACAGAAACGCGTTCGCCAGGGTGGTCTTTCCGACGCCCGGATCACCGGTGACCACGGCGAAGCGCGGCGTGCCGCGGCGCGCCTGTTGCCAGCAGTCGTAGAGCACCGAGAACTCCGCCGCCCGGCCGATGAGCGTCTCGGCCTCCATGCGCCGCTCCCGGCGGGCCGACGGCTCCGACACGACCCGAGGCCGGACCGACGGCGCGCGCCCCTCGCGCAGGAGCGTCGCCATCCGCGCCACGTCCGCGCTGGGCTTCGCCTTGAGGACCTCCGTGAGCTGGGCGACGTAGGCGTCGAAGAACTTGAGGGCGCTGCTCCGGTCGCCCGCCCACGCGCGGGCCTCCATGATGCCGCGCACGCCGTCCTCGGACAGCGGATCGAACTGCAGCAGCAGGGCGGCGTGCTTCTCGACCAGGGCGAAGTCGCCCCGGCGCCGTCCGCCGGCCATCCGGCGGACCAGGGCGTCCCGGATCCGCGGCAGCAGCCGGGAGGTCCACTCGTCTTTCCATTGGTCGAACCCGCGCGCGCCGGGAATCTCGAATCCCTCGAGAAACGGCCCGCGGATCTCCGCGGCATCGTTCAGTTCGAGCACGTCCACCTCGACCGCGTTCGGAGCCAGGGCGACCGCGTTCCGGATCGCGAGGACGTGCTGTCGCGCGAGCTTGGATTTGATGACCGTGATGGCCTGGGCCAGGGAGTGCCGCGCCTGCTTTGGGGTCACATCCGGCCACAGCATTTCCATCAACTCGTCGCGGGAGCAGGGGCGGCCACCCGCCAGGGCCAGGCGGATCAGCACGGCGAAGTGTTTCCGGGTTCGGAAGCGGATCGGCTCTCCCCCGGCCGAGGTGAGGACGGGGTAACCGAGCGTGGTCAGAACGAAGGGGGCGGGCATGGTGGTGGTCGGTTTGAGACGTTGTTACGATGTGCGACGTCTTTCAAGGTGCTGTCAACACATTGTTCCACAGATGTTTACGACCATTCCATGGCCCGCCAAACCTCAAGACTGACCGCACCACAGGATCCTCGCCGCCATCGCGATTCCGAAATTCGCGAACACCAAGCAGAAGGCCTACCAGGCGCCGATGAAGTCGGATCTCCGGAACCTGGTGACCGCCGAGGAGGCCTACTTCTCGGATTCACTCAAATACACGACGTCCACGTCGTGCACGACTCCACCTGCCGCCGGCTCCGCCCGTTTGCGTCTGCGACGGGTTTTCACGAACCGCTTCGCAGAACACGCCACTCGCCATCGGCCTCCGTGGTTTCAGTTCGTCACTGCTCGAGAGGAAATCACGCGCGCGCCAATGGTTTGAGGGATGGCCTCAGTGATTGGCACACTCGTTGCGTACCTGGGGTGCGGCCCAGTCTTCGCTTCAAGCGTCTTCAACGCTGGAACGCACACACGGGGGTGCAACATGAATCGCCGGGGGTTCACGCTGATCGAGCTGTTGATCGTGGTGGTGATCATCGGCATTCTGGCCGCGATCGCCATTCCGAAGTTCGCGAACACCAAGCAGAAGGCTTACCAGGCGTCGATGAAGTCGGATCTCCGGAACCTGGTGACCGCGGAGGAGGCTTACTTCTCCGACTCGCTCAAGTACACGACCACCACGTCGTGCGCCAACCCGGCCGCCGCCGGCGCCGCGAGCTGGTGCGCGACGCAGGGCAACACCCTGGGCTCGATCACCACGGGCACCGGGACGCAGGCCGGCTGGACCGCGAGCATCACGAACGTCAATACGCCGGTGTCGTGCGCGATCTACATCGGTGCCGTGACGCCGACCGCGCCCGCGACGGCCAGCTCGGCCGAAGGCGCGCCGACCTGCAAGTAACACGACAACAGGTGTAGGCAGCGACGCGGGGCGCTCCGAATGGAGCGCCCCGTGTGGTTTTGGGGATGGAAGTACCTCAAGCGATTCGGAGACGCAGTAGCCTGGAGCGAAAGTCGACGATCTGCAGGAAGGTGTGGGTTAGGCTCCGCGGGGCATGCGTCGTCAGGACACCCACCACCCGCATCCCCGCCGCCTTCGCCGCCGCGACGCCCGGCGGCGCGTCCTCGAAGACCACGCAGTCGGCCGGCGGGAACCCGAGGCGCTGCGCGGCCGTGAGGTAGCCCTCCGGGTTCGGCTTTCCCCGCTGCACCAGGTCGCCCGTGATGAATACGCGTGGGAACGGGATTCCCACGTACCGGAGCCGGAATTCGGCACATTCGCGGTGCCCCGAGGTCACCACCGCCCAGCGGTCCCGCGGGAGGCGGCCGATGAAGTCCCGCACCCCCGGAATCGGGACCAAACCCTCCGTGCCGAACTCCTCCATTCGGTCGAGCGCGTACGTCTCGGCCGCGATGTCGAGGTGCGGGGCGACGGCGCGCAGGATCTCGGAGGTGCGGCGCCCGTGGGCGATGGCGAGGAACGGGGCGGGGTCGATGCCTCTGAGCTTGCCCCACTCTTTCCAGACGCCTTCCACCACTCGGCGGGAGTCGGCGAGGACGCCGTCGAGGTCGAAGAGGACGGCACGGCAGGTGAGGATCCGAGTGGTACTCATTGGGGTGGGGAATCTAGATCCTCAAAACAACGACGGGGCACCTTCGAAAGGGTGCCCCGTCAGTGTCGGCGGTGCGATGCTACTTGATCCGCGTGTACTGGAGGAACGCGCTGGAGGAGGCGATCCGCTCGTGGCCCGCCGCGTCGAGACTCAGCGCGACGTAATAGCCCCCCGGCACGGAGTCGGCCCTCGTCGTGACCCAGCTCGCCGGTGTTCCGCAGGACGAGGCGCAGGTGGCGACGGCAACGGATCCGTAGTTGGTCGCGAGATGTAGGCTCCCGCTCGCGTCAGCCTGTAGCGCGGCGTCATACGTCGCGCGGCCGAGCGGAGCGACGGTCCAGGCCCCTCCTCCGGCGCACGAGCTGTCGCAGTGCGCGTACTTCACCGAGTCCTTTACCACGTAGGCCAGATCAACGGCGTTTCCGGCCCCGAAGGCCAGCGAGACGCCGTTGAATCCGCCGGCGTATCCCGACAAATAGGTCGTCGGGTCGATGGTGGCGAAATGCCAGTTCGACGCGGTGGTGCATGCTGAGGCGCAGGTCGCATAAGTCAGCAGGGAATCGGTGCGCTGGTACACCAGATGCACGTGACCATTGGCGTCGACTGCGATCGTCTTGGCGAACCAGGTGTTGGCCCCGCTGTCGATGACGATGGTCTGCCAATTCCCCTCGGTTAGACATCCTGACGAGCACTCGCCGTAGGTCAGATCGGTGGTGAAGAAGTCACCAAGGATCAGATGCAGGCCTCCGCTCGCGTCCGCCGCGAGCGGCGTGCTGCGTCCCAAGCCGTTGTTGGTGATGACTCCGTTCGAAAAGATAGACCCGGCCTGCCAATTCGCGGCCGAGGCGCAGTCCGTGGCGCAGGTGGTGATCCGGAGCCCGCCGGGACGGGTGGCACCGACGACGGTAATGCCGGACGTCGTGCTCACCGCGCCCAAGCTCGGCGTATACGAGTTGGATGCCGAGTCGACGGTCACGCTTGCCCAGGACGCGGCTTGATCGCAGGCGGTGTCGCAGGAAGCGTACCGCAAGCGGTTGCTCCAAGTATCCGCCGAGAAGATGCGCAGCGACTGATCCGAGCTCACCAGCAGTACCAGGCCGCCCCAGGTCCCGGTCACATCCACTCCGGATATGTGATCGACCACGGCCGTCGCGTACATCGTGTCGGGGTTGCCTGACGCATTTCCACCACCAGACGGGGATCCGCCGTTCTTCAACGCGGTCGTGGAATCGTGACAGGCGGCGGAGAGCAGGAGTGAGGCGGCGAACACCGAGCTGCGGCCCAACCAGGCAGACCTCATACAGCCTCCAAGAGGAGTGAATTATGCCCAATCTGCGCACCCGCCCCTGACGCGGCCACCCCCCGAAGCAGTACGAAACGTCACCCAGGGCGTTCCTGCCGCGTTGGCGGTGAGCCCTGACACCCCCTCTGCCCCTCAAAGGGGTAACTTGTCAGGCAGCCGTGGAGGCGGAATTGCCCCCCCGCGCGCTCCCAACCGCGCCGTACCTCGTGGTTCCGATCGTTCGGCGACCCAACCCCCTCGCGGATTCTCAACTGATGCCGGATCTGACGCGCGCTCACGCCCGTCCGCTCCG
>DATJQT010000348.1:0-9332 GCA_035505475.1 Vulcanimicrobiaceae bacterium | reverse complement strand
CGTCTTGCAGCGGGTTCATCCACTCATTGTTGTCCACCGTGTAGGTCATCGCCGCCACCGCCAGCTGCCGCTGATTCGACGCGCACACCGCTCTCTGGCCCTTCTCCTTTGCCTTGCTCAGCGAAGGCAACAGCAACGCCGCCAGGATCGCGATAATTGCTATCACGACCAGCAGCTCAATCAGTGTGAAGCCTTTCGGCCCTCTTGCCCGTGCCATTCCGCTCATTATCGTGGAATTGGACCATGTTGTCACCTACCCGTCACGCCACGCTCGTTTCTGCGTGACACATAAGTACGCCTGCGGTCCAATTCCGACCGGTGAATACGCTAAGACCAGGTGACAAAGTCGCGTGTTCAACGGGTGCGTACGCGCTCCTGTTGACAGCCCTCTTTTTGCAGTGGGAAACCTCTCGCCTCGTCGCGCAGAGCATCCGGGGTAACGGGCCGCTTGTCCCAATTGCCTGCGTGCCCCTCAAGGGCGTGGAGGGCCGCCTCGACCACCTCGCGGTTGACGTGGCTTCGAGCAGACTCTTCGTCGCTGCCCTCGAGAATCACTCCGTCGAAGTCATTGATCTCGCCAAGCGTCGCCGGATCCATCGCCTGACGGGTATAAACGAGCCCCAGGGCTTGCTGTTTCTCCCGGAGGATAACCGCCTGCTGGTCTGCTGCCGGGGCGACGGCACCTGCCGCACCTTCGACGCCCGTACTTACCAGGAAGGTCCATGGGCCGATCTCGGCCGTAATGCCGACAACATCCGCTTCGACCCCGCCTCAAAACTCGTACTGGTCGGTTCCGGTGGCGAACCCGGCGCCGGCGCGCTTACCGCTGTCCCGCTCGCCCCGCTCCTCCCCGTCGCCCAGGGCGGCCGACCCTCGCCGCCCCACTCACCCGCCGACTTCCTCCTCGACACCCCAAGGCAGGCCGACCCGGCCATCGAAATCCAGCTCCCCTCGCACCCGGAGTCCTTCCAACTCGACCCGGCCAACCATCGCATCTTTGTGAACGTGCCCGACGAGCACGAAATCGCCGTCCTCTCCCTCGGCACCAACCTGTCCGTGTCAGCCACTTGGCCCGTCACTGCCGGCGAGAAGAACTTCCCCATGGCCTTCGACCCAGCATCCGCGCGCCTCTTCATCGCCACGCGCAAGCCCCCGCGCCTGGTCGAATACAACACCACCGCCGGCCAACCCCTTTCCCAAACCCCCTGCGTCGGCGACGCCGATGACCTCTTCTGCGACGCAAAAACCAGACGAATATATGTCATCGGTGGCGAGGGTTTCGTAGACGTCTTCCAACGTCCCGAGAAAGCGGACGAACCGGTACGGCTCGCCCGTGTTCCGACCGCCTTTCGGGCGCGAACCGGCTTGCATATCCCCGAATTGAGTCTTCTCGGGATCGCTGTTCCCCACACCACCGACGAGCCAGCAGCCCTGCTGCTGTTCCGCACCAATCCATAGAGATCAGGAACAGCCGGCCACCATCGCGCTCAAAGCCGAGTTCTTCAACCCGCTTGGCAGCGTTGAAGACCGCATCGGCCACGCTATGATCGCTGCCGCCGAGCGTGATGGCATCCTCAAGCCCGGCACCACCATCATCGAACCCACTTCTGGCAACACTGGAATCGCTCTCGCCTTCGTCGCCGCCGCCAAAGGCCACAAACTCGTACTCACGATGCCCGAAAGCATGAGTCTCCAACGCCGCACACTGCTCGCCCCGCTTGGCGCGCAACTGGTCCTGACCCCGGCCACCGAAGGCATGAAAAGCGCCATCAGGAAGGCCGACGAGCTGAATGGAGAAACCCCCGGCTCCTGGATCCTCCAGCAGTTCAACAACCCCGCCAACCCGCAAGTCCACCGCCAAACCAGCGCCGAGGAAATCTGGCACGACACCGATGGCAAGGCCGACATCCTCATCTCCGCCGTTGGCACGGGCGGCACTATCACCGGCGTGAGCGAAGTCATCAAGTCCCGCAAGAAGTCCTCCCGTTCCATCGCCGTCGAACCCCAAGACCCACCAGTCATTACCCAGACGCGAAACGGCGAACCCCTCAGGCCCGGCCCGCACAAGATTCAAGGTACCGGTGCCGGCTTTGTCCCGAGAAACCTCAACCTCCAGATTGTGGACGACGTCATCACCGTGAGCAACGACGACGCCTTTGCCACAGCCCGCTGCCTCGCGCTTGAAGAAGGAATTTTGGCAGGCATCTCCACCGGTGCCAACGTCTGGGCTGCCCTGCAGGTCGCCAACCGCCCGGAAAACAAAGGCAAGCTCATTGTCACCATCGGCTGCAGCACCGGCGAGCGCTACCTCAGCACCGCCCTGGCCGACGAAGCTCGCCAGCGCGTCCAGGTCTGAACTCGCCTCCAAACGTCGCCAAACGTCGAAGAGGCAACTGCCGCTCGCAGGCTGGCAGTTGCTTCTAGAGTGAAGTCCCTCCTGCCTAGCGACGGCGGCGGCCACCCCGTCACCGCGTAAAGACCAGCTTCGCCCCAGCGATGAGCAGCACCACCGCCAGCAACCGCTTGATGACCGTATGCGGGAACCTCCGACTCCCGAAGTAAGACCCCACCGAGCCCCCGACCACCACCGCCACCGCGAGAGCTAGAGCCAGCAGCGGAACCTTCCGCGTGCTGGCCAGGTTGCCCAGCAGCCCCGAAACCGAGTTCACCAGGATGAACAGCGCCGACACCGCCGCCGCGGTCTTCGTCCGCGCCCACCGCATCAGCAGCAGCAACGGCGTCAGGAAGATCCCGCCACCCGTTCCCGTCAGGCCGGAAAGCAGACCCAGGCCGGCGCCGATTGCCACCGCCGTTCCACGCGACGGCTCATGCCGCACCTCATCCGCGCCCGGCTGCAGCAGAAACCGCGCGGCCGAGAACCACAGCATCAGCCCCACGATCACCTCGAAGACGTAAGTCGGCAGATTGATGTAGCCTCCCACGAAGGCCAGCGGAATGGACAGCAGTGCAAACGGCCAGAACAGCCGCCACGAGAAATGCCCCGCCCGCCAGAACTGGTAGGTGCCGATGCTGGCCACCAGGACGTTGAGCAACAGCGCCGTCGGCTTGATCACCGTCGGCGCCAGGCTGAACAGCGACATCACCGCGATATACCCAGACGCCCCCGCGTGCCCCACCGACGAATACAAAAACGCCACCACCAGAACCGCCACCGCCAGGAATGGAATCTGTTCAGGTGTCATCGGCGTGTCACCGTGAAAGCATCAGCCGATAAAACCTCCAACCATTGGTCATCGTGTCCACAAACTCGGCCTGATCATCGAACGGCTTGGCAGGCACCGTGAACACGTTCGACCACCCGCCCGACGCCAAACTGCTCACGCCCTCCACCACGTAAACCCAGTTCGAAGCTGTGTTGAAGCGGATCGCCACCTGGTTCGTCCCCACCATCCCGATGGAGCTGATCGCCGCAACCGGCTTTGCGACCGCCGTCACCTGCAAGGCCGGCCAGGCGCTGGTCGTGCCGAAATTCCTCGAGTTAACAGTGAACCCCACCGAGGCGCTTGCCGCCGTCAGGTACAAATTCAGATCGCCCCCGGCCACGATGTTCGACACCATCGCTCCCGCCAGCGGCAGCGGAAACGACAACACCCCATCCACCCCGCCGTTAGTGAACGTTCCCAACGACACATCCGCCGCAGGGTTGAGCACCCCGCCAAGGTCCTGGTAGGCAACCCCGTCGGTCGTCGGCCCCGTCGGTTTGCCTCTCCCCTCCACCCAGGTATCCGACGCAATCCACCGCACCTCGAATGCTCCCACGCCGCGATTGAAAATCCCATTGTTAGGTGCACCGACCTCCGTCACGGCCAGCGTAGCCCCCGTCACCACCCAGCCGTTGGTGCCGAAAGACCCTTCGAAGGAGGTCACCAAATCCGACATCGGAAACCGCATCAGGCTGTCGAACAGCCCATTCTGCTGCCCCGACCCGTTCACCGCCGCCGACCCCGACACCGAAAGCGACCCCGCCGCCCCGTAGTTGCTCGCCGGCGCCAGCGACCGCACAAACGCATCCGCCGACGGCGTCACCGCCACCGTCTCCGTCTGCCCCAGGCAAACGAGCTGCGCGCTGTCCACCAAAGCGAGCGCCGCCGCCCGCCACACCCGCCCAGTTTGTTGTTGCATTCTGCGCCGCACAGCGTTGTATTTGACTTTAGATAACGCATGAAGACAATCTCGAATACCATCGCCGCAGCGGAGATTACGCTCCTCCTCCTGGCGCTCCCGCTCCACGCCGCCACTTTCACCCTCAACCCATCCGCCGACGCCTTCGTCACCACCGGCCCCACCGCCAACCTCAGCGGCAACAACTACGGCGGTGCCGGGGCCCTCTCCATAGCAGCCCCGGGCCTCGCCAACGGCGAGTTCCAGAGCGTCATGCGCTTTGACCTGTCGGGCGCCAGGACCTCCTTCGATACCCAGTTCGGCGCTGGCCAATGGTCCATCCAGTCCATCACCCTCCAGTTAACCGCCACCTCCCCAAACAACGCCATTTTCAACGCCAGCGCCGCCGGCCAGTTCGGCATCTCTTGGATGCAGAACGACTCCTGGGTCGAGGGCACCGGCACACCCGCCGCCCCGGCGACCACCGGCATCACCTATTCGAGCCTGCCGTCCTTCCTCAGCGCTGGCGACGAATCCCTCGGCATCTTCAGCTTCGGCGGCGGCACCAGCGGCAACAACAGCTACAGCCTTGCCCTGACCTCCGGCTTCGACGCCGACGCCACCGCGGGTAACCTCGTCAGCGTCCGCCTTTCCGCCGCCGACACCACTGTCAGCTACCTCTTCGACTCTCGCAGCTTCGGCACCACAGGCTTCCGCCCCCTCCTCACCATCACGGCCGTGCCCGAGCCGGGCGTGCTCTCCCTGCTCCCCGCCGGTGCGGTCCTGCTCCTTGGCGCACGATGCCGCCGCAACCGCCACGGATGACCCGGCCCCGCGCCAGCGCCGCGTTCACGCTGATCGAGCTGCTGGTCGTCATCGCCATCATCGCGCTCCTGGCAGCCCTGCTCCTGCCCGCCCTCAGCCGCGCCCGCGACAAAGCCCGCGCCGCCCAATGCGTCAGCAACCTCCACCAGTGGGGCCTCGCCTTCCGCCAATATGCCGACGACCACACCGATTTCCTGCCCCGCCGCGGCCAGGGCGTCCAGCCGCTCGCCCAGATAGACCGCCCGGAGGACTGGTTCAACGCCCTGCCCCCGTATTTCAACCTCCAGCCCTACCAGAAGTTCTACGCCGCCAACCAGAAGCTCAAACCCGGCTCCGGCTCCGTCTTCGTCTGCCCCGCCGCCACCGACCCCGGCAGCAACCATTTCCTGCCCTACGGCATGAACATGAACCTCTGTCCCTGGAGCCTTACCCTCCAAACCAAACTCGCCGACGTGGTCCAGCCGCTGCAAGTGGTCGCAATGGCCGACGCTCCCGGCCCCTACGCCTCAACCTTCCCCTCCCAAAAGCCCTACAGCGTCCTCGCTCGCCACAGCCGCCGCGTCACCATCCTCTTCCTCGCCGGCCAGGTGAACTCCTACGCCGCCGACTACGTCGGTTGCGGCGTCGGCGATCCCAACCGCTCCGATGTCCGCTGGCTAACGGGCACCGACAGTGATAACTCGGTAGGCAACTATTGACGCATGAGACTCAGCCCCATCGCCACCCTCGCGCTGCTCGCCCTGCTCGGTGCCGGCTGCCAGAAGCGCCCCGCCGCCGATCCTGCCGCCGACGCCCGCACCGTTCGCTGCGCCGTCATCGGCGGCATGACAATGACCGGCCTCTGGCCAGAGCTCGTCAAAATGTTCGAGGCCCAATCCGGCTACCACTGCGAACTCGCCGCCACCGGCCCGCGCCCCGAAATCTCCGAAGTCTTCCGCGCCGGCAAGGCCGACCTGATTACCATGCACTCCGGCGACATCACCACCGACCTCGTCGCCGACGGTTACGGCATCAACATGCGCCCCTGGACCCGCAACGAGCTTTCCATCGTCGGCCCCACCAACGATCCCGCCGACATCCGCGGCATGACCAACGGCGCCGCTGCCCTCCGCAAAATCGCCGAGACCAAATCCCGCTTCGTTGACTTTCAGGGCGTCGGCAGCCGCGAACTCGCCCACAACATCTGGCGCGACGCCGGCATCGAACCCAAAGGTGACTGGGTCCTCAAAGACGACACCGTCTCCAAGTTCGACATCCTACAGTTCGCCCGCACCAACAACGCCTACGTCATCGTCGGTTACATCCCCGCCCGGCTCGGCAAAATGAACGCCGCCGGCATGGAGATCCTCGTCCAGGGCGACCCCGCCATGCGCCGCCCGTTCATCGTCATGGAAGCCAACCCGAAGAAGTTCCCCAACGCCAACCACGCCGGCGCGCGCGCCCTTGCTGATTTCCTCCTCTCCCCCAAGGTGCAAACCTTCCTCGCCGACTTCGGCCAGAAGACCACCGGCCGCGGCCCCCTGTTCCATCCCGTCGAAACCGCCACGGCGCAGCAATAGGCCGTACCGACGTAACGGCGAAGCCGCCCTCTCCCGGCGGGCTTCCCGCCGGGAGAGGGTAGGGTGAGGGGAATTGACGTCCTCGTCACCGTTTCAGCAACTTCTGGAAATCCCGAAAACCCTCCTGGATGGCCGCGTGGCTTTGCGCCTCCATATGGTGATACAGCTCCACCACCCGCCGCCCCGTCTCGGTGAGTACCGCACCGCCGCCCGCCTTCCCCCCTCGCTTGCTCACCACCACCGGCGACCGAAACCTACCATTCAGCACCCGCACGTGCTTCCAGGCAGTCATGTAAGCCATTCCCATCCGCGCCGCCGCCGACCGCAAGCTCCCCAGCTCTCCGACCAGTTCCAGCAACTGGACTCTCCCCGGCCCCAAAGCCGCGTCCCGGCCGCACATCACCCGCAGCCGTGGAAACACCGACGTCGGCAGAGCAGCACCCTTTTTCGTTTTCGGCATGCTCCATTTATACCAAAAAAATGCGCGACCTTGAAAGCCGGTTCTGGTTCAGCAACTGCGACTCGAAGGCTTGCAGTTGCCTTGAGCGTGGAACTCCGTGCCCGCTCTGTCGCCGTTGCAAGCCCCCGGCCTGCGCTTTGCCCCCGCAGTCCTCCCAGCTGCTGAGCCTTGAGCTCTTGGCGCGGGCAGCGCATCGGGAAGCGCTGTTTCCTATGCAGTCGCCGCGTAAGCCCGCCTGAGACAGCCCGCGTAAATCGCCCCGCCGATCAACCCGCCCAGCACCGGCGCTGCGATGTAAACCGTCCACCAGCCCGCCCCATTCACTTGGAACGGCACGCTGCCCCAGCCCGCCATCGCAGAGAACAATCGCGGCCCCAGGTCCCGCGCGGGATTGAAACTCGCCATCGTCAGCGGTCCGACCAGTGAAATCAGCAGTGTTACGGTCAGCCCGATCGCCCCCGCCGTCAGCTCCCGCGGCCGAGCCTTGTTTTGCTCCTCTGTGCAGCAGCAAATCACCAGCACCAGCACCGCCGTTGCAATGACCTCCGTCCCGAAAGCGGCCCCTCCCGACATCCTCTGCCGCGCCTCTGGCGTCAGCGGATGCCCACCCGGATTCGGGAAATACTCCCCGAACACCATCGCACTCGCTTCGCTGCCAGCCTGGCCGCGGACAATCCCATTCGCCCGCTCAAACTCCCGTAGCGCGCCCCCGAACACGAAATAGAGCACCGCCGACGCCACAAAGGCCCCGCAGAGCTGCGCCATCGCATAGGGCAAGACCCTCCCCTTTGGAAACCCCGACCAAACCGCTAGGCTCACCGTCACCGCCGGGTTCAAATGCGCCCCGCTCAGCGCTCCCGTGAGATAGATTGCCGTCGCAATGCCCAGCCCCCAAACAATCGCCACCTGGAAAACTCCTACCTGCGCCCCCGTCGTCACCGCCGCGCACACGCTCCCGCACCCGAAAAACACCAGCAGGAACGTGCCGAAAAACTCTCCGGTGACCCACGCCGGCACTCTCATGCCGCTGCCCTCTTGAATCGGTGCGTCGGCATCGG
Source organism: Vulcanimicrobiaceae bacterium (assembly GCA_035505475.1). Taxonomy (GTDB): domain Bacteria; phylum Methylomirabilota; class Methylomirabilia; order Methylomirabilales; family 2-02-FULL-66-22; genus 2-02-FULL-66-22. Next base: position 1,308 of record DATJQT010000348.1, on the reverse strand, counting down.
CTTGCCTGGCCGGAAATGCTCCAGGTGATCCAGCGTCGTCTTCAGCGTCCCAAACTTGCCCGCCGCCGCCGCGAGCCCCTCGCGCACTGCCGTGCCCAACACACCCGGTGCCGCCTCTGCTCGCAGATTGATAATCAACTGGCCGCTCTCGACCGGCTCCTCCAGCCGCATCGAAAGTTCCGGCACGAAATCATTCCGCACCAGGTTAACCATCCCGATCTCCCCCAGCCCCCCGTCCGGGCTAAGGGTCATCTTCAAATGCGCCACCTCGGCCTTCGCCGCCCGAAGCCGCTTCTGCACCTGCGCCGCCAGCTCGCTCATGAACGCGTCGCCCTCGAAGGTTCTCTTCGCCGCGAGCTGCACTGTACAATTCAACCACCCCAATAGCGCCTCCCCGTCGGCATAAACCGCGTAATCTACATCCATCGCCCGCCCACCGGCCTGCACCTCGCTGGTGATCTTCCCGAACCATTCATCCAGCTTCGTGCCCTCCCGGGCCGACACCGCTAGGATCTCCTTCCGCGGAAACTTCGCCGCAATGGCGGCCCGCAAAGAATCCAACCGCCCCGCGTCCAACAGGTCGCACTTGCTGATCACTATCAGGTCGGCCTCCTCAAGCTGCTTGTTGTAGATATACACCACCTTCTCCGAGAAATTGCCGCCCTTCTCGAGCCCGAATACCCGCCGGGCCCGGATCGGATCCACCAGCACGCTCACCGGTGCCACCGTGAAATTCTCGCCATACAGCCGGCGCAGCGGATACGTCACGGTCGCCACCAGGTCCGTGCAGCTCCCTACCGGCTCGGCGATGAACACCTCAGGCCGGCTATGTTCGATCAGCTTTTGCGCTGCATCCACCAGCGAGTTAAACCGGCAGCAGAAACACCCGCCGGGGATTTCCTCCGTCGCAAACCCCTGCGACCGCAGCGTGGTTGTATCCACCAGGTTCCGACCTTGGTCGTTGGTGATGAGCCCGACTCTCAAGCCCCGTTCGGACAGCCGCTTCGCCAGCTTCCCGACCGCCGTCGTCTTCCCGGCGCCAAGGAACCCGCCGATCATGATGTAACGGGCCTTGCCTTTCCCAACCCGCGCCTTAATTGCCCGTTCGAGTGCTTTCATAGGTGCCAATAATATATGCGCAATAGTGCATATTATGGCCCTTGGAAGCTACGCCATCCACCTAACGTAATTGACGAATAACGACCGAAAACGTAGTATTTCTTCATGCGAGTTTCGAAGAAGACCGATTACGCGCTCCGCGCCATTTTCACGCTAGTCGAGCACTTCGGTAGAGGACCCATCCCCATC
>DATJQT010000347.1:0-1162 GCA_035505475.1 Vulcanimicrobiaceae bacterium | reverse complement strand
GTCGACCGCCACCGTGTAGACCGTGAACGGCAAGGCGCCGGTGGCCATACCCGTGTTACTGGCCGTCCACGTCATGCCGCCGTCGTTAGTCGCATAGAAGCCGCTTCGGGCAGTCGCCGCATAGACGATGAGTGAGTTGGTAGGGTCGATGGCCACGCCAAGGGCGGTCACAGCCGGACTGGTCTCCTGCCAGCTTGTGCCGCCGTCCGTGCTGCGCAGGATTGAAGCGGCTGTGCGGCCGGCGTAAACCAGGCCGGCCTTGGAAGTCGAAACTGCGACGCTCAGGACCGGCGTGGTCAGCACGGCTTTCCACGTCGTTCCGCCATCACCGCTCCGGTAGAGCCCTTCGCTCATGCACGCGTATACCGCGGACGGATTGTTGGGGTCCACGGCCACGGAAGTCACAGCGTCGTTTGGCGGACCGGATGCCTGCTTCCACGTGATGCCGCCATCCGAAGTCTTGAAGACGCCGCGCGATGTGCCGGCGTAAATCGCGGTGTTGGTCTTCGGATCCGCCGCCAATGCCAGTACCTTCGAAGTACCCACACCTGTGCCCGCGATCGCCCAACTCGCCGCGCGGTCCTGGCTGCGATACAGCCCCATTCCCGTGGACGAAGTCTGGACCGTGGCCGGGAAATCGGGCGACGAAACTCGCCCGGTCAGGTAGAGAGCGCCTGTGGAGTCGGTGGCCATGGCATTCAGTTTTGACGTGCCCGTGCCGCCGAGATATGTCGAGTAGACCAATACCGGATCGATAACTAAGGTAAGATCGCGATCATATCTTTGGATGTCGAATGATACCTGCCGTCCATTGACAACGCGATATCCACCTTGTATGTGATGCCGCACTCCCGAAGACACCTGATAGATCTCGGGACGCCGCTGCCGGATCGTTCCCTGCGCGGTCTCTAAAACCAGATCTCCCTGGGTATCCACATGAATGGCTTGCGCGTTTTCGTAGCTCAGACGAATCGCGCCGGGATCAGCGCCCGGCGCTACGACGAAATCGTATTCCAGCGACTGATCGCGGCCGTGGAAGACCAGGTCCACTCCCGGCCAGACGCCGGTGTAGCGGACGCGTCCGAAGTGGGCGACGTTGCGGTGCCAGTTCGCCGGATCGTTGCCGATCAGGTAATTGCTCACGCCGGCGGCGCGGGCTTCC
>DATJQT010000346.1:0-6674 GCA_035505475.1 Vulcanimicrobiaceae bacterium | reverse complement strand
GATGAATTGCGGATGCGGATCCGAATGCTCAACCAGAAACGGTACACCGCCAATTTCTGGGACAGCTCGTTTCGTCTCATCCTCGACGGCGTGCCGATGGCGCCCGTCAGTAACCTCAACGAACTGGTCCCCGGGGATTCGGCAAAGGAGGGCGACGTCGTCTTCGTCATTACGCGCGGAACCGCTGGCGCCAAACTCCAGATCACGTACGGGGACGACCGCACAGAGATTCCTTTCAGTCTGACCGCTGCGCGCTAAGGGTTCGCTCGTCAATCACCTCGCATGATTTCAGGGACGCCCGTTCATGGTGGGGAGGGACGTTGTGTCTCGCCTTGACTTATCCCCCCCGATCGAAGCACCGCCCGCGGGTATCTCGACTCCGAGAACGTTGCAGACCGCCACGCAGGCTCTTCGACGGCGCGATGGCGTTCATCCAGCGCAACCTGCGCATGGCCCAGACCAAGCGCGGCGTGGGTGCCCCGGGCATCTGTCCGGCCATCTCACGGTGGAGCACCTCCGCGCCCGCAACTCCAACCTCCGCAATCCTATTGCGCAGCGTCCCGTAATTTCTGGACTTACACCTCCACGCCGGGTGGGGATGGTCTCCACGAAGCACCGATGGCGATCATCAAAGACGGCCAGCCACACCTGATCACGATGGTCGGTCTGGACTAGCGAACGGGGCCTCGCCGCCTTGGATCTGATGCCGTCCACGGCAAATGCGGGGGTGTCTGCGGCTTGGCTTGATCGTGGGTGGGGAGCACGTCGGCGGCAATATGGACCCGGGTAATCCGTAAATTCTGGGCGGATTATGGTTCGGGGACTAGTGGGAACATGAATTCATGTTGTCTGCCCTGGATCATGGTTCGGATCTCGCCGAGTCGCCTGTCTTGCGTTTGCGGGAACGCCAGGCAGGTCAGCGACATTGCCGGGGCCGGCCACGGCTAACGACATGCCGTCCGGTGAAAAACTCGGGTCACTGGTTGTCTTCTGCTGCCCGGATACCCGGAACGTCTCTAGTCCCGTCCCCACCGCCCAGACCACCGTCGTGTCGAAAACGTTCGCTGCCACCCAATGGGAATCCCGCGAGAAGGCAATCCCGCGACCCCCATTCGTCCGAGCCGCACTCCGTTCCACGGGTGTTATGGCGTCATCGTTCCCCGCGAGAAGCTTTCGGCGGACTCTCAGCTTGGCTGCGTCGTAGACGAACACCTCGGCCCCGCTGTCGCCCCTGGCGAGCGCCGAGTCGGGGTAAAGAATAAGCATCGAACCGGCCCAGCGAATCTGGGTGCTATGGACACGGCCCTCGGCGGATTTCTTGCTTGGAATTGACTGGTAGTGCCCTGGCGGCCCAACGCCGCGCAGGATCTGGAATCCCGCAGGCGCCGCCCATGCCGCGAGACCACTGCGAAGCCTGCAGTCACCCAAGGGGCTGGTGCCTTCTGCAACCATGGAATCTTCTCAGGCGGGGTCAACCGCTGGAAGGCGTTTCGAATGGCCGGTTAATCCGGTCGGCGGGGGTCCACTCCTCCGCGCTGGCGCCAGCCAGCGCTGCGATGCGCGCTTCGTCAGCGCCGAGTTCCTGCGCCCGGCCGGAAAAGACCACGCCGCCGTCGTCCAGCACATAGGCGTAGTCCGCGACATCCAGGCTCAGGCGCACGTTCTGCTCAACAAGCAGAACGGAGATCCCCTCCTGGCGCATCTGGACGATGATGCGAAACACCTCACGCATGACCAGCGGGGCCAGCCCCTGCGACGGCTCGTCGAGGATGAGGAGCTTGGGATTAACCAGCAGGGCACGGGCGATGGCCAGCATTTCCTGTTCGCCGCCCGAGAGCTGACGCCCGCGACTCTGCCGGCGCTCGGCGAGCCCCGGGAAGAGCTGGAAAATCCGCTCGATCGTCCACGGGCCGCCGCGCTCCAGCGGCACCCACAGGTTCTCCTCGACCGTCAAGTTGGGGAATACCCGCCGTCCCTCCGGCACATACCCGACACCCAGCGCAGCGATCTGGAAGGGTGGCCAGCGCGTGGTCTCGACGCCGAAGGTCGTGATCCGTCCCTCGCGCGGGGGGGTCAAGCCCATCAGGCTGCGCAGCGTCGTGGTCTTCCCCGCGCCGTTGCGGCCGAGGAGCGTCGTGATCGTGCCCTCGGATACCTGGAGGCTCACGCCGTGGAGGATGTGGCTCTTGCCGTAGAACGTGTGGAGCCCTTCGGCCTCGAGTGCGGTGCTCATGCGGTTTTGCCCAGATAGGCGGCCTGAACGGCCTCGTTTTCTGCGATTTCCTTCGGCGTCCCCTCGGCGAGGAGCGCGCCTTGATCGAGCACGCTAATACGATCGGCGAGGTGGAAGACTACGCGCATGTCGTGCTCGATCAGGACGATCGTGAGGCCTCCCCCTTCATGCAGCCGGCGGATGAGCTGGGTGATCTGGTACGTCTCTTGATCGCCCATTCCAGCGGTCGGCTCGTCCAGCAGCAGCAGGCGCGGGTCCAGCGACAGCGCCATGGCGATCTCGGTCGCCCGCTGATCCCCGTGAGCCAACTCGCCCACCAGCCGGTCGGCTTTGCCCTCGAGGCCCGCCTGCGCCAGCCCCTTCTCAACGCGACGACGCAGGGCCGCCTGGTCCGTGCGGCTGATCCAGGGTCGCAGACGATAGCCCGCGGCGACTTCGGCCCCGATCTGCACGTTTTCGAACACCGTGAGCTCCGGGAAGATCTCGGTGATCTGGAACGTGCGCGCCATGCCCAGCGCCACCCGCTTGTGGGCTGGCAGCCTGGTGACGTCGCGGTCAGCGTACAGGATGGTGCCGGCGGTCGGCGGGATTAGACCGCCGATGACATTGAAAAGGGTGGTCTTGCCGGCGCCATTCGGCCCGATCACGGCGCGGAGCTCCCCCGCTGCCACGCGCAGGGAGACGTCCCGCACCGCAGGGAGTCTGCCAAAGAGCCTGCTCACGTGCTGAACCTCGATCAGGCTCACGCCTCGCTCCTCCGGCGGAGGACTCCGAGAATCCCGCGGGGGAAGAACAGGACGACCAGCACGAACAGCGCGCCGATGAAGGACATCCAGTTGGTGGTCACGCTCGACAGGAAGTCCTGCAGGACGACGAAAATGGCGGCGCCCAAGAGCGGCCCCCAGAAGCTGCGCATGCCGCCCATCACCGCCATGATCACCAGGTTGCCCGACAGGTCGTAATGCAGCCCCTTCGGGTCGGCGAAATTGTTGAGCAGCGCGTAGAGCGATCCGGCCAGACTGATGAAGAAACAGGACAGCGTGAAGGCGATCCAGATGTGCCGCTCGATGGGGATGCCGAGGAAGCGGGCGCGGCGCTCGTTCTCGCGGATCGCGATCATGGTGTGGCCAAACGGCGAGCGCAGCACCAGGCGCATGACGCCGACGATGATGGCGAAGCAAACCAGGACGAAGTAGTAGAAGGCGGTACCGTTGTGCAAGATGTCGAGGGTGAGCGGCCCGATCTGGAGGGGCTGGCGCGAGAAGCCGCGCAGCCCGTCGTCCCCCCCGGTCAGGGTGCTCCACTGGAAGGCGATGTAATAGAACACCTCCCCGAACGCGATCGTCACCATCGCGAAGTAGACGCCGCGCCGGCGCACGATGAGCGCGCCGAGCACCGCGCCGGCAATGCCGCCCGTGAGCATGCCGACCAGGAGCGCAAGCGGCGTGCTCGCCGCCAGCAGCTTCAGGCAGAGACCGGCGCCGTACGCACCGAGTCCAAAGTAGGCCGCATGGCCGAACGAGAGCTTGCCGGTGAATCCCAGCAGGAAATTGACCGACATGGCGGCGAGGCCGAGGACGAGCACCCGCGTGCCCAGCGCCGTATAGCCGCCGATCCAGGGCATCCAGTAGGGCGCCAGCAGCAGCGCGGCCCACAGGCTACCCAACGTGATCTGGTGCGTCGGGAGTCCCCGACCCCTCATGTCAGCATACCTTCCTCGCCGAGCAATCCGCGCGGCCGGATGAGCAGCACCACGGCCATCAGCACATACATCACGGCAGCGCTCGCCGAGGGGAAGTAGACGGCGGTCACGCCCGAGGCCACGCCGATCAAAAGTCCCCCGAGCAGCGTTCCGAGGAGGCTCCCCACGCCTCCTACGATGATGGCGATGAAGCTCGGCATGAGCAAGCCGGCGCCCATCGTCGGCTCGAGCCCGAGCTGGCCGCCGGCCAGTACCCCGCTCAGTCCGGCCAGAAAGATCCCCACCCCAAAATTCAGGGCGCGAAGCCGCCCCACGTTGATGCCGAGCGCGGCCACCGTCTCGAGGTCAAGGGTTCCCGCCCGGATCCGGACGCCGATGCGGGTGTAGCGCAACAGGACGAAGAGCAGCAGCACCGCCGCGGCCACGATGCCGACCATGAACAGCCGGTACCCGGTGAGGAAGAACAACTCGTCGCTCACGGGCTGCTGCAGGACCGCCGGAATCGTCACCGGAAGACCCTGCGCCCCCCAGAGGTAGCGCGTCCCATCCTCGATGATGTACGCGAGGCCAAACGTGAGCAGCAAGCTGTAGAGGGGATCGCGCCCGTAGAGCCTCCGGATCATCAGGCGCTCGACGGCGAGGCCGATGAAGGCGGTGAGTAGCGGCGATACCAGGAGCGCTCCCCAAAAGCCCAGATAGGGGGTCAAGGTGTAGGCCAGGTACCCGCCCAGAACCAGGAAACCGCCATGGGCGAAGTTGATCACGTTGCTGAGGTTGAGGATGAGCGACAGGCCGAGGGCCATCAGCACGTAGAAGGTGCCGATGATCAGCCCGTTGGTCGCATTGAATAGTAGTAGTTGCGTCATGGGTCAGAAGTGTGTGTTCGGGGCACACGATCCGCGGCGTCCCCCGATCGCCGCCGGTCGGCTGCCCCGACAACACCGCGAGCACGCGACCGGGGGGCTGCGTGCTCGCGGGGGTCAGTCACGCCTGCGCGCTACGCCGGCCATTGCAGCTTGCAGCCAGTCTCGGTCACCGGCAGTGCCGTCTTGTCGCCGGCCACCACGTCATCCACGTGGAACAGCGCCGCGAGGTCGTCTTTGCCCTGCGCCACCACCTCCCCGAGGAAGGCCGAGATGATGAGCTGGTGGTCGCCTGCGCGGTAGTACACCTTGTTGGGCTGAAGCTTCACTTCGGGCGGCAGCTCGAATCCGCCCAGCGCACGGGCGAGCTTGAGGGAGTCGATGCTCTTCTCCTGGTTGGCGATCAGGCCGATGGTGTGGGCCGCCGCGAACCCGAACCAGTGGCGCGCGGTGGGCGGCTTGCCGCCATTAACTTTGCGGATCTCGGCCACGAACTCCTTGACGTGCGGGACGCCGGGCTGCTCCCAGTACCACTCGAGCATCCAGTTCCCGAAGCGCGTCTCGGGCGGCTCGGCCAGCAGATCCTCGAGCTCGGTATAGCCCCCGGAAATCGGGATCTGCTTGTTGATGCCGAACTGGACGATCTGCTTCATACAATTGACCATGTCCTGGCCTTGGACCAGCACGAGGATGACGTCGGGCTTGGCGGCGCGCGCCTTGATCAGATACGCGGAGAAGTCGGTGGTCCCAAGCGGGGCGAGTTCGTTTCCGGTGGCGGTGCCGCCGAGGTTTTTGAGATTGGCCGCGAACCCCTGCTGCAGCGTGTGGCCGAAGGCATAGTCCGGCGTGATGAAGTGCCACCGCTTCCCGTATTTCTTGTACAGCCGGTCGGAGACCGCGTTGGCCACTGTCCGCGTGGAGTTGCACACGCGATAGACGTTCCAATGGCAGTCCTTCCCAGTGATCGGGTCGGTATGGCCGCCCGGGATGATGTGCAGCATCTTCTTCTCGCTGGTGACCTGGGCGAGCGCCAGAGCCACCGCGGAGTTTACATCCCCGATGAGGAACGTCACTTGATCGCGGTCGATCAGCTTGTGAGCCTTCTGCACGCCGGTACCGGAGTCGTTCGCCGAATCTTCGACGAGCAGTTCGACGGGGCGGCCGAGGATGCCGCCCTTGGCGTTGATCTGCGTCACGGCAAGCTTGGCGCCGGTCACTTCGTTCTGGGCGGGTGCCGCATAGGAGCCGGTGAGCGGATCGACCATGCCGATGCGGAGCGGCGTCTCGCCGCGCGCGCGGATGACGAACGGAGAGGCAACCTGCCAGACGCCGGCCGCTGCGGCGCCCTTGAGCAACGTGCGGCGATGAATTCTTCCTGCGAAGATCTGTGCTGTCATAGGCTCCTCCCTCTCCCCTTGGTTTCCCGCTGCGTTGATCTTGGAACAACTGTTTTCAATCAGGGAGATGCTCTTGGGCCGAGCTTGCAAACCGACACTCACGGGCTTCGCGCAGGGACCCCCTCTTCGGCGTGACGCCCAAACCGGCGGCATTGTTTCACAAATTGCTTCCGAGTCAAGCGGTATCAAGGGATATGGTCTCTTGCAGTTCCCGATTATTCGTAATCGGCTTCCCGATCGATCTTTCGTCCACTCTGCAGCAGGCTGCGTGTCTCGGATAATCCGGTGGCTGGTATGGTCGAGAACTGGCGCGGTACCCCGGTCGGGTAGAGCGCTGGCGCGCCGACTGTAGGTGGAGGGTTACCAGCCGCGCTCTTTCGATGGCACGGTGGGGTCACAATTCCACCATTGCCACGTCTCCAGCACCCTCCCTAAGATTCCGTACGTCGGGTTTTCCCCAGTACGGCTCCAAGTCGAGG
>DATJQT010000345.1:0-8788 GCA_035505475.1 Vulcanimicrobiaceae bacterium | reverse complement strand
AGCGTCACGGCAGAGGCCAATAACAGGCTGTTCAGCAGGAACCGGAGCATCCCCGCCCGCAGGAACAGTTCCCGGTAGTTGGCCAGGGTGGGCGCGGTGGGAAACAGGGGCGGCGGAAACATGCCGGCCGCACCCGCAGGCATGAAGGATACCGAGAGCATCCACACCAAGGGAAAGAGGCTGACGACGGTCAGACCGATCAGCAGCCCATTGATGATGGCGGATGCAAAGCGAGGCGGCATCTCAGGTCCACCGCCGGGTGACGCGGATCAGCAGGCCCGACACGGCGAAGATCAGTCCGAAGAGCAGGAATGCCGCTGCCGAAGCCGTGCCGAAGTTCCACCACTTGAAGCCTTCTTCGTACATGAAATACAGTACACTGACCGTGCTGCGCAGCGGGCCTCCCTGGGTCAAGACGTAGGGCTCGGCAAAGAGCTGAAAATAGCCGGCGGTGCTCAGGATGGATACGAGGAGCAGCGTGGGGCCGAGCATCGGCAGTGTGACGTGCCGCAGTTGGCGGAGCCACGAAGCGCCATCGGTCCGCGCGGCCTCATACAGCTCATCGGGGATGGCCTGAAGGCTGGCCAGGAAGATGATCATGTTGTAGCCGAAATTCTTCCAGATGGCGAGGAGGATGATCGTCGGCATCGCCCAGTGTGGATCGCCGAGCCAGTTGACGGGCGCAATACCCAGGTGGCCGAGCGCGTAATTGACCATGCCGTACCGGGTGTGGAACAGGTAACGCCAGATCACCGCCACGGCCACGATGGTGGTCACCACCGGGGCGAACAGCGCGGTGCGGAAGAATGCTCGCCAACGCGTCAGGCGCGAATGGAGCAGGAGTGCGGCGGCGAGCGACACGCCTATGGACAGCGGCACGCCCGCTCCGACAAAGTACAGCGTGTTGCCGAGTGCCTGCCAAAAGCGTGGGGCGGTCAAGAGCTGCGCGTAATTTCCCAGGCCGACGAATCGCAGGTTGCGTAGGTTGGCCAGGGCGTAGATGTCGAAGTCGGTCAAGCTCAGGCCCAGTCCGGCGAGGGCAGGGAAGACGAAAAAGATGCCGATGACGCAGAGGGCGGGCGCGACGAATCCCCAGCCCGGCGCGATGCGGGTCACGAGACGCCTCCTCGCGCCAGCATCCAGCGCCGCTTTTCGAGCATGGCGTTGACCCGTGCGTCGAGGGCGCGAATCGCCTCATCGACGCTGAGGTTGCCGCGCACCACCTGCTCTGCGGTGGACTGCATCTCGGTCGCGATCCGTTCCCACTCGGGCACGGCCGGCGCCGGGCGGGTGCGCTCCAGTTGCTCCCGGAACGCCCGGGCATAGATGTCGCCCGCCAGGCGCGGATCCTGCCAGGCCGCCCGGCGCGGCGGCAGGTTGCCGCTCAGGGCATGGAACTGGACCTGCACGGCAGACTCCGAGAGGTACTCGATCAACCGCCAGGCGGCTGCCTGATGGCGCGAGGCCCTGAACAGGACGAGGCTGGATCCGCCCGCCGTGGAATAGCCCGGACCATCCGGCCCAGGCAAGGGCGCCGTCATCCAGTCATTTTGGCGATCGGCGGGCAGGCGCCGCTTGAACTCTTCGATGTTCCACGGCCCGGAGATGTAGAACGCAAACAGACCCCGACCGAACTCGGTCCACACGTTCGAGATCTGGGCGGCGCCCACCAACGGCGCCCAGCCGTTCCGGAACATTGCGGCGTACAATTCCAGCGCGCGCCGAAAGCCGGGGCTCGCGAAGTTTGCCCAGCGACCGCCGTCCTTGAGCAGCGGATCATCCTGCTGCAGCGCCAGGGCGAGCAGCGGCTCGAATTCGTTGATGGGCAGAAGGATGGCATACCGATCTGGGCCTGCGTTGCGCTTCACGGCGGCCAACGCCTGCTCCCACTCCGCCCAGGTGCGGGGGAACTGGCGGACGCCGGCTCGCTCGAGGAGGTCACGGCGGTAAAAGAGGAGGCGGGTGTCCACGTACCAGGGGACGCCTTTCAGGCGTCCACCGATCACGTTCGTTTCCCAGATGCCGGGGAAATAATCGCTGCGATTGACGACGGTCGAACGCGCCGCCAAGGCGTCGAGATCCGCCAGGGCGTTCAGGGCGGCGAATTCCGGGATCCAAGTATTGCCGAGCTGACAGAGATCAGGCAGGGTCTCGCCGGCGAAGGCGGTGAGCAGCTTTTCGTGGGCGGCGCTCCATGGGAGCTGCTGCAGGCGCACGCGGACATCCGGGTTCCGCTGCAGAAACGCCGGGAGCAGCTCGGAGATGACTTCGCCTTCACGCCCCATGACCCAGAAGGTGACGGTCTGCGGTTCAGAGGACAGGGAGCATCCGGAGGAGAGAAGGATCAGCAGAACGCCAAGCAGTCGGCGCAGCATCGTGCAGCGTCTTACCCCGCCGAAGCAGGTTCCCGCATGGCGGTCTTCCCGGCGGTGCCACGCGGTTGGTCGAGCCAGCCGCCTTTGAACCCCGCGCGGATCAGGCCGCGGCGGACGTGGGGGTTGTTGCGCATGATCCGCCAGACGAGGCCGCTTCGATAATTCTCGATCATCGCCACGATCGGCCCCTGATCGATGGCCAGGTAGTCGGTCGCCACCCAGCCCAGACCGGGGACAAGGCGGCCGTGCCTGAGTGACGTGTCGAACGTGAAGCTGGGATTGAAGGCATCGTAGAACCCGTATTCGCCATAGATGTAGTTGCCGTACCTGCGGTGCATTTCCAACACGGCAGGGATCGCAATCGCCGGAGCGAAGGCGACCGAGGCCGCCGCCGCCGTCGGGGCAATCGTTCCGTCGTCGAAGCCGCCCACCCCACCAGCGCCCCGGGCCCAGTAGCCACGGAACTGCCGCTTCTCGCCGCGGAAGAGGAACTGCGCGTCGGTCGCTCCGTCCGAAGCGGTGAGGCCCCATACGTTCTCGCCATAGCCTTTCCAGCGCATCGGGTTGGCGATCGCGTAGGCCTGCTGCGCGTACGTCGCACGCCGCGAATTGTCGAAGTAATCGAACCCCGCCAGGCGCATCATCGGATCCAGGATGCCGTGAAAATCCACCCAGATGTGCGTGTACTGATGGCCAAAATGGGGCTGGAACGCCAGGTAGGTCCGCCCCTGCAGGCTGTCCCAGTACCCGTTGTATCCGCGGACCCATTCGTCCCAGGCGTCCCGGCCGACCGGATGGGTGGGCGAGCCCAAGGCCAGAATATACACGAGCATGGCCTCGTTGTACCCGCGCCAGTCGTACTTGAGAAAGCGCGATTCCGGCGTCCAGCCATGCGAGATGGCGGGCGGGCGGACCTGCGCCCAGCGCCAGTCCACCCGGCGATAAATGAGTTCGGCGAGGCGGCGGATCTCCGCCTCTTCAGGCGTCGATTTATCGAAGTACGATTGGCAGAAGAGGACACCACCCAAGAGCAAGGCCGTGTCCACCGTGGATAGCTCGATGTCGCCGGACCGGTCGCCGGTCCTCATCTCCAGATACCGATAGAAGAATCCCTTGTAGCCGGCCATTCCGGTGGCCGCCGGACCTTGGGGGGCCTCCGCAAAGAACCGCAGGGTCCCGAGGACCCGATCGCGGGCCTCTTCGCGCGTGACGTAGCCCCGCTCCACCCCGATCGGGTAGGCGGTCAGCGCGAAGCCGACCGCGGCGATGCTGGCCATGGACGGCGTGGGATACCGGTCCGGGACGAGCCCCGTGTCGGGCTGGGCGGTGTTCCAGAAGAACCGGAACGTCCGCTCTTCGAGATCGTCGAACAGTGACGGCAGTGGCGGATTGGATATGAGGGTCGAGGACACCGCGGCCGGCGGGCCCAGCGAATCCTTGTTGACCTGAAACGCGACCAGCGCCAGGACCAGCAGCGGGAAGATCGCGATCCACGGCCACGCCCGCCTGGCGAAGTGCGCGAACGTGCCAGAAGCATTGTGGCGCATGCCGGACAGCTCAGGCATCGCTCAGCGCAGCCCCCTGTGTGGCAATGACCTTGGCATAAAATCGCGCGCTCGCTTTGGGTGTGCGGCGCTGGGTCGTGAAATCCACGTGCACGACCCCGAACCGCTTGCTGAAGCCGTGTGCCCACTCCAGATTGTCCATCAGCGACCAGACGAAATACCCGCGAATGTCACACCCGGCCTGCATAGCGTCAGCTATTGCGCACAGGTGGTCGCGCAGATACGCGACGCGGGGCGGATCCGAAAGCTCCGCGCCGGCGACGGTCGGCGGCTCGGCAAAGGCGGCGCCATTCTCCGTGATATACACGGGAGGATTGCCGTACCGATCTTTGACCCAGACGAGGGTATCTGTCAATCCTTGCGGGAACACCTCCCAGTCTGTTTCGGTGTAAGTCGCCTGCTTCTGCCGCACGGCCGCCGCCGCGAGCGGCCAGGCGCCGACATCATACTGGGTGACATTGCGGGTGTAATAATTGATGCCCAGAAAGTCGCCCGGCGCCCGGAGAGCCGCGACGTCCTCGGCGGGCCAATGCGGCCAGGCGTCCCCGAAGATCTCCGGCATCTCCTCCGGGTAGCGGCCCAGGAACACGGGGTCGAGATACTGCCGATTCATGTATGCGTCCGCCCGGCGAGTCGCGGCGAGATCCTCCGGTGCATCCGATGCCGAGTACTTCGGCTCCACGTTTGCGACCAATCCGATGCGATGCCGGCCTGTCGCGCGGTACGCAGCGACCGACGCCGCGTGCGCACGCAGCAGGTTGTGCGAGGCGAGCGGCGCTTCGAACCGGTTGCGATGGCCGGGGGCCAGCGCCCCGTGCAAGTAGCCGCCGTCGGCCACGACCCAGGGCTCATTCAGGGTCACCCAGAGCTTGATCCGGTCGTCGAGCCGCCGGAATACATGCTGGGCATACTCCGCGAAACGCGGCGCGATGTCCGGATTGAGCCAGCCGCCACGATCATCGAGCGCCGCCGGCAGATCCCAGTGGTACAGCGTCGCCATCGGCTCGATCCCGCACGAGAGCAAGGCATCTACCAGGCGCTCGTAAAAATCGAGTCCCGCCGGGTTGACCGTCCCTACGCCCTCGGGCAGCACGCGCGCCCAGGCGATGCTGAACCGGTAGGCGGTGAGGCCCAGCTCCGCCATCAAGGCAATGTCCTCCGGGTAGCGGCGGTAATGATCACAGGCGATATCACCCGTGTCGCCGTCCCAGATCATGCCGGGCGTGTGGGCAAAACGATGCCAAATGCTGGGGCCCGCGCGGTCTGCGAGGGGGGAGCCTTCGATTTGGTAGGCCGAGGTGGCACTTCCCCATAGGAACGATTTTGGGAATGCGTACCTGTGCTGCAATACTCCGCTCTAGAGAACAACGAGTCCACGAGAGAAAACATCGCTGGGGTGCATGTTAGACCCGACAGGGCGAGATGGCAAGCCACAGACTGGAGAGGTCTCGACAGCTAGACCTCATCGGGCGAGAGCCTTTGCCGGCCCGGCGGCGTGCCACCAGATCGCCGCCGCCAAGGGCACCAAGGCGGCCGCCGCGGCGACGATTGCCATCACTCCATAGCCATGACCGGCATAGATCACTCCGCTGCCGAGTTGGCTCGCCCCCGAGGCCAGGTTGAGCACCAAGTCGTTGACCCCTTGGGTCACCGACCGCTCTGCGGGAGAGAGTTGGTCTGCCAGCAGCGTGGAACCCGCCACGTACGCGAAATTCCAGCCCAGACCCAGCAGGAACAGCGCCGCGATGAGCGGGAACAGCGTACTGGAGGGGGCCGCCAACACGCAGGAGAGAATCATGGTTGCACACCCCAGGATGATGACAGGGGTTCTCCCCCAGCGGTCGGTCATCCGCCCGGACACGATTGAAAAGGCAAACATCCCGAGCGTGTGGGCCGAGATTACCACCGATACTGCGGTGAGCGGATGCTGGTGCGCCTTCATGTGGACCGATGTGATCGACATGGGGACGTTCATGACCAACTGGGCAAACACCATGGTCAGCATGGCGACGAGCACTCCGGGATCCCGGAGGATGTCAGGCAGCGAACGGGTGGCCTGCAGGCGGACCGATTCCGGATGGGTACGAGCCAACTCGCGCCCGATATCGCGCGGATCGGGCCGCAGTCCTGCGAAGATCAGCAGGGCGGCAACCATCAATCCGACGAGAACAACGAGATATGGCCCAGACAGCTCCGGGAAGCCCATCCGCAACGCGAACCGGCTGGTCGGACCGACTAAGAGTGGTCCGCCGATCGCGCCGATCGTGTTGCCCAGCACCACACGGGAAATCGCCCGACCGCGCTCGGCCGGAAGGTGCACCTCCGCCGCGGCAAAACGGCTCAGGTCAACGGCCGACCGGGCCAGGCCGACCAGGACGAGGCTCAGCAAGAATCCGGGAAACGTGCGCTGCGCGACCCCGACAATCGCGCCGGCAGCTCCCAAAACGCCCAAGACCTGCCCGTAGGCGAGACCGCGGCGGCGCCCGATCCGCTCCATGCTGAGCCCCCAGAGCAGGGCGCCCCCAGCCTGCCCAAGCACGTACACCGCCCCGGGCACGCCGGCCATTGCGGTCATCCCCGTCAGATCGACCGCGACCAATGCATTGACCGTGAAGGCCGCGACGAATCCGGCGCAGCTAAGCCCCTGGGACAAAAACAAGACGGCCGTAATCTTTCGGGCAATGCGGGTCAAGTCCGTCACCGCGGATGGACCTCCGTGTTGAATTTGCGACAGTGTACACCAGTGGGCCCGCCTTGGACCGCTCAAATGTTCAGCCAAATGGCCCACGCGCTGATTGGCTTGACACCCGCCTGAGGGCCACAGTAGGCTGGCGCACACGAACCGCCTTCCTTGGCGTTTCACTGGAGGGGACCATGTCGAGCGAATCGAGGACGGGCGCGCGAATATGGGCCGGGGTCTCCGTGAGCCTTGTGCTGTTGTTCGCCACGAGCATCGGGTGGGCAGCGACTGAACCAAAGTACGGAGGCGTGCTCAACGCGACGGAGTCGGACGCGCCGCCCAGCCTCAGCATTCACGAGGAAGCGACGGTCTCGACCGTCTGGCCCATGATGCCGTGCTACAACAACCTGGTGCTCTTCGATCCGTTGAAGAAGCAGGAAAGCGTCCAGACCCTGATCGGCGAGCTGGCCGAGAAGTGGGCGTGGGAAGACGGCGGCAAGGCGCTGGTATTCCATTTGCGCAAGAGCGTCAAATGGCATGACGGCCAACCCTTCAGCTCCAAAGACGTCAAATACACGTTCGACGTGATCCGCGAAGTGCCGGGTGCCCAGGCCAAGCTGCGCGTCAACCCGCGCAAGCTCTGGTACGAGAACGTCGTCAGCGTGGACACCCCCGATCCCGATACGGTGATCTTCCGGCTCAACCGACCGCAGCCGTCGCTCTTGCTCATGCTGGGCTCTGGCTACGCGCCGATTTATCCGGCGCACGTGGCGCCTGCCGAGCTACGCACGCGCTGCGTCGGCACCGGCCCCTTCAAGCTGAAAGAGTTCCGGCCGGGCGAGTATATCGAGCTGGTGAAGAATCCGGACTACATGATCAAGGGGCGCCCCTACCTGGACGGCATCCGCTACGTGATTGTCCGTGAGCGCAGCACCCGCTTTTCCGCCCTGCAGGCCGGGCGGCTGGACGTGTCCTATCCGTCGGAGCTGGCGCGGACGATTTCCGAGAGCACGAAGCAGGCGAATCCCCGATTGGTGATGGTGGAGACCAGCACGAACGTCAACGACAACATCCTGCTCAACTTCAAGCGGCCCATCTTTCAGGATGCCCGTATTCGACGGGCGATCAACCTCGCCATTGATCGCAGGGATTATATCAAGGCGGGACGGCAGGGCGGCGCCGTACCGGGCGGCGTTATGCTTCCCAAGCCTTACGGCGTTTGGGGATTATCCGAGAAAGATCTCGTGAAGCTGCCGGGCATGGGTGAGGCCGCAAAGAACAAAGCCGAGGCGAAGAAGCTGCTGGCCGACGCCGGGTATGGTCCCGTCAAGCCGCTCAAATTGACGGTGCAGACACGGACGACCTCCTATTTTCTGGATGTCGCCAGCTTCGTGATTGACCAGCTGAAACAGGTCGGGATCGATCCCACGCTGGAGCAGGTGGAGATGGGCGTGTGGCATGCCAAACTCACGCGCCGGGATTACGAACTGGCCGCCAACAACACCGGGATCGGCCCGGACGACCCGGACGCGAATCTGTACGAGAACTTCAAGTGCGGCTCTCCGCGCAACTATTCCGATTTCTGCAATCCCGAGGTGGACCGGCTGATTGATGAGCAGTCGGCGACGCTGGATTTTGCGAAGCGGCTGACGCTGGTCCAGGAGCTGGACCGCCGCCTGCAGCTCGAAGGTGCGCGGATCATGTTAGGCTGGGCGCAGGAATATTACCTGATGTGGCCGTACGTCAAGAATCTGGTGCCGCACCAGTCCGAATACAACTATGGCCGCATGCAGGAGGTCTGGCTGGACAAATAGAAGAGAGACGGCCGAGGCCCACCGCGGTATCAGTCCACCGTCCGGCCGCCGTCCACGAAGAGAATCTCGCCGGTGATATAGGCGGCGAGGCTTGAGGCTAGAAACAAGATCGCGCCGACCACATCTTTGGCGCTGCCGATCCGGCCCAGCGGGATCTTGGAGGTGATGGTTTCGCGCGCGGCGGAGTCGCTCAGGTAGGCGCGGGTGAGTCCCGTTTCGAGGTAGCCGGGCGCGACGGCATTGACCCGCACGCCATGCGCCGCCCATTCGTGAGCGAGGACGCGCGTGAGCTGGGCCACGCCACCCTTGCTGGCCGCGTAGGCCGCCAACCGTGGATGCCCGCGGACGCTCGAG
>DATJQT010000344.1:0-6210 GCA_035505475.1 Vulcanimicrobiaceae bacterium | reverse complement strand
GCCGCTGCCTGCCTGATCGCTTATCTGCGCGAGCGCCTCGGCCCCGCGGCCCTTGCCGGCGTCGGGCACCGGGTCGTCCACGGAGGAGTGCACCTGCTGGACCACCAGCCGGTGACCGCCGACCTCATCGCGGAGCTCAGGAGAAACCAGCCGCTCGACCTCGCCCATCTGCCGCGGGAGATCGCCCTAATCGAAGCGTTCCGCGGGGCGTTTCCCGACCTGCCGCAGGTGGCGTGCTTTGATACGGCGTTCCATCGCGACATGCCGCGAGCGGCCCGGATATTGCCGATCCCGCGCCACTACGCCGCCGCCGGCGTGCGGCGCTTCGGCTTTCATGGGCTGTCCTACACCTATCTCATGCAACGCCTGGGCGAGATCGCCGGGCCGGACGCGGCCAATGGCAGGGTGCTTCTCGCCCACCTTGGCTCGGGCGCCAGCATGGCCGCAGTCCGCGGCGGCAAAGCGATGGACACGACGATGGGCTTCACGCCCACCGCCGGCCTGGTGATGGGGACGCGCCCGGGGGACTTGGATCCAGGGCTGCTCGTGTACATGATGCGCGTCCAGCGCATGGCGCCAGACCAGATGGATGCGTTCATCTCCCGGCGCTGCGGACTGCTGGGAGTCTCCGAGACCACAGCGGACATGGGCGACCTGCTGGCGCGGCGGGCCGACGACGAGCGCGCCGCCGAGGCCGTCGAGATCTTCTGCTATCAGGCCCGCAAGTTCGCCGGGGCATTGACGGCGGCGATGGGCGGCCTCGACACGTTTGTCTTTGCCGGCGGCATCGGGGAGCACGCGCCCGCGGTGCGGGCCGAGATCTGCCGGGGTCTGGAGTATCTGGGCTTGAACCTGGATCCGACGCGCAATGGCGAGAATGCGGGGGTTATCTCGACGGATCAGAGTCGGGTGACTGTGCGCGTCATCCCCACCGATGAAGAGCTGGTCATCGCCCGGGCCGTCTTTGATTTTCTGTCTCCTGCCGTCACACCGCCTTTGGGCCAAGAAAGGAATCCACCGATGACCACCGCGCCGAATGCCGCCGCTGCGCCAGCCGCCGGAACCATCACGACCGCCACCACGATCAGCGGATCGCCGCTGTCTCCGGATCTGCTGCGCCGCATGGATGCCTACTGGCGAGCCGCCAACTATCTGTCCGTTGGCCAAATCTACCTCTTTGACAACCCGCTGCTGCGCGAGCCCCTTCAGCGCCAGCACATCAAGCCGCGGCTTCTCGGGCACTGGGGCACGACGCCGGGGCAGAATTTCATCTACGTCCACCTCAACCGGGTCATCAACCAGTTCGAACTGGACATGATCTACATCTCGGGTCCGGGCCACGGCGGGCCGGCACTGGTGGCCAACACCTACCTCGAGGGCACCTACTCGGAAGTCTACCCCGGCATCACTCAGGATGAAGCGGGACTCGCGAAGCTCTTCAGGCAGTTCTCCTTCCCGGGCGGCATCCCCAGCCACGTCGCTCCGGAAACGCCCGGCTCCATCCACGAGGGAGGGGAGCTGGGCTATTCACTCTCGCACGCTTTCGGCGCCGCGTTCGATAACCCCGACCTGATCGTAGCCTGCGTCGTCGGCGACGGCGAGGCCGAGACCGGCCCCCTCGCGACGGCCTGGCACTCCAACAAATTCCTGGACCCGGACACCGACGGCGCGGTGCTGCCCATCCTCCACCTCAACGGCTACAAGATCGCCAACCCCACCGTGCTGGCGCGCATCCCCCGCGACGAACTGGCCGAGCTGTTCCGCGGCTATGGCTGGAATCCCCACTTTGTGGAAGGTGATGATCCCGCCACCATGCACCAGTTGATGGCCGCCACGCTCGATCACGTGATCGACGAGATCCGCCGGATCCAGCTGGAGGCCCGGAGCGGGCACAACCCCGGCCGCCCGCGCTGGCCGATGATCGTCTTCGTGACGCCCAAGGGCTGGACCGGACCGAAGATGGTCGACGGCCAGAAGGTCGAGGGCACATTCCGCGCCCACCAGGTCCCGCTGGCCGATCCAGACAAGAACCCCGAGCATCTCAAACAGCTTGAGGCGTGGCTAAAGAGCTACCGGCCAGGGGAGCTCTTCGACGCGCAGGGCCGGCTCCTGCCCGAACTGGCCGAACTCGCACCGAGGGACGCGCGCCGCATGGGCGCCAACCCCCACGCCAACGGCGGCCTGCTGCTCCGGGACCTGCGTCTGCCGGATTTCCGGCAATACGCCGTCGAAGTCCTTGCGCCGGGCGCCGTCGACGCCGAGGACACCCGGGTTCTGGGAAACTTCCTCCGCGATGCGATCAAGTCCAACCAAGACCAGCGGAATTTCCGGATCTTCGGCCCCGACGAGACCCTCTCCAACCGATTGGGCGCCGTCTTTGAGGGAACCGCGCGCCAGTGGGACGCCCTTACCGAGGCGGGCGACGAGTTCCTGGCCCCCGAGGGCCGTGTGATGGAGGTTCTCTCCGAGCATCAATGCCAGGGCTGGCTTGAGGGGTACCTGCTTACCGGCCGGCACGGGGTGTTCAACAGCTACGAGGCCTTCATCCACATTGTTGACTCGATGTTCAACCAGCACGCCAAGTGGCTCAAGGTCACGCTGGGCCTGCCCTGGCGCCGGAAGATCGCTTCGCTGAACTACCTCCTGGCCTCCCACGTTTGGCGGCAGGACCACAACGGCTTCACCCACCAGGACCCCGGCTTCATCGACCACGCCGTCAACAAGAAGGCCGAGATCGTGCGGGTGTACCTGCCACCGGATGCGAACTGCCTCCTCTCGGTGATGGACCACTGCCTGCGAAGCCGCCACTACGTCAACATCGTGGTGGCCGGGAAGCACCCGGCTCCGCAGTGGCTGCCAATGGACGCGGCGGTCCGACACTGCACCGCGGGCATCGGCATTTGGGAATGGGCCAGCAGCGACCAGGGAGGCGAGCCCGACGTCGTCATGGGCTGCGCCGGCGACGTGCCGACACTCGAGACCCTCGCGGCCGTGTCACTGCTGCGCACGATGCTGCCCGAGATCAAAGTCCGCGTGGTCAACGTGGTGGATCTGATGAAGCTGGTCCCTCCCGGCGAGCATCCCCACGGATTGAGGGATGCCGACTTCGACACCCTCTTCACCACCAACAAGCCGATCATCTTCGCCTACCATGGCTATCCCTGGTTGATTCACCGGCTCAGTTACCGCAGGACCAACCACAAAAACCTGCATGTCCGCGGGTATAAGGAGGAGGGCACGATCACGACCCCCTTCGACATGGCGGTGCTCAACGAAATGGACCGGTTCCACCTGGCCCAAGACGTCATTGAGCGACTGCCCCAGCTGGGCGCCCGGGCCGCCTACCTGAAGCAGGCCCTGCGCGACAAGCTTCTGGAGCACCGGAATTTCATCTGCCGCCACGGCGAGGACATGCCGGAGATCCGGAATTGGAAGTGGGGGGCGACTGTCGCAGGGTGACCAGCAAAGCCGAAAAAATGAGTCCATGAAGCGCGTCAACAGAACCCGCTCGGTCTCCGCGGCTCCACCCGCCTTCCTGTTCGATCTCGACGGCACCCTGGTGGACAGCGTCTATCAGCATGTGCTCGCCTGGCGCGAAGCCCTGGAAGGCGCGGGCATCGAGCTCTCCGTCTGGCGCATCCATCGGCGGATCGGAATGAGCGGCGGGCTGTTCGTTTCCGCCCTCGCCCGCGAACTTGGGAAACACCTGGAGGCGGAAGAAGCGCTGAAGCTCCAGCACCTGCATGTGGCCGCCTTTCTTCGCATGGCCCCGCAGGTGCGACCCCTGCCGGGCGCACGCGAATTGCTGGAACAGCTCTCCCGGGCCGGCGTGCCTTGGGCGATCGCCACCAGCGGGCGCATGGAGTCAGCCGGCCCGTCATTGAAGATCCTGGGCGTCGATCCGCGCAAGGCGGTGGTCGTCACCCGCGACGAGGTCCGCTACGCGAAGCCCAACCCGGATCTTTTCCTGGCCGCAGCCGCACGGCTCGGCGTAGCAATCGAAACCTCGCTCGTCTTGGGCGACAGCATCTGGGATTTGCTCGCGGCCCAACGCGCCCGCGCGCTCGGCATCGGTCTGCTCTCCGGCGGCTATGGGCGGGAGGAACTCGAGAAGGCGGGCGCCTATCGCGTCTACCATGATCCCGCCGACCTCCTGCGGCATCTTGACGAAGTGGGCGTGCGCGCGGGCTGAAGGAGGACCGCCAGAACCCGCGCCCATGCCCGTCGATTATTGCCAAGGCAATTGCGGGGTGCGCGCCGCCATCCGGGAATGCCGTCCGGAGGACATTCCCGGGCTGAACGAGGGTCTGGCGTCCCTTTCGTTCGAGAGCCGGATCGCCCAGTTCTTTTATGACAAGAAGGCATTTTCGCCTGAGGAGCTGAAGCGGCTGACCTTGCCCGGGGATGAGAATCAGCAAGCGCGCGTGGCGGTGATCTTCGACGGAATTCGCGACGGGCAGATCGTGGGACTGGCCAGATGCGTTCGCGTCGCCGTGACGGCGCCGCTGGCCGACGTTGGCGTGGTCGTCGCAGAGCACTGGCGGCGATGCGGGCTGGGGACCCAGTTGATCACCGAGCTGCGGGATGCCGCGCTGCGGGTCGGCATCACGCACTGGCGGGCGGATTTCTTCGCGCATAACCTGGGAACAGAAAAACTCCTCCGTCGCGCCGGACTCGAAGAACGGCGTGAGCCACTCGGGGGCGGGATTGTGAGAGCTACGGCCAAATTGGCGCCGGGCGACAATGGCGCCGGTCAGCGATCGCCGCCGGGCCGGTCAACATACTCACCCGGTTAGACTGCTACACCGGGCTCCGCGGCGGTCCGAAGCATTGAATCGGCGGCTCGACTCGAGCAAACAGCGTCCCTTGTGAGCGGCCTAGGAACGGCGCAAGCCGCGCACTTCCTCGCGCAATCGTTCAACCTCGCGCAATAACTCCGAGATGACGCGCAGGCCGGCGAGGTTCAGGTCGTAGTCAACGCGCAGTCGTTCGAGCCGCTGCAGCATCCGAATCGCTTCGTCGTCAAACCACCACCCCTCACGTTCGGGTGCCGTGACGGGCGAGATGAGGCCGTGCCGGCAATAAACGGCAATCTGGTGGCGCGGCGTCTGCGTGATTTGCACGACGGTTTCGATGGAGTAAACGTTGTCCTCCATGGGCTCGAATGGGGGCGGAGTGGTCGGCGCACTTTGGTCTGCTTCTTGCATGGTATCCTCCTGAATCCGGCTCAGGGACCTGTTTGGCGGCTCACGACCGGTCCCGCGGGTTGAACCGCGACGTCCGGCTGAGTTCCTCCCACAACTTCCTTTCTATTTCGGTGAGTCGGGGTGGCACTTGAAGGTTGGTGACGACATAGAGGTCGCCCCGTTCCCCGCTTCGGCCCTTGGGCAGTCCATGCCCGCGCACGCGCAATTGCGCCCCAGGGTTGGTGCCGGGCGGAATGCGCACCTTGATCGCGCCCTCGAAGGAGGGAGTGACGATGGTCGTCCCCAGTACGGCCTCCCACGGCGCGAGATCGACGTCGTGATAAAGATCTGCGCCCCGCGTTCGAAAATCCGGATGTGCGGCATAGCGCACGCGCAAATAGAGGTCGCCCGCCGGCGCGCTGCCCGCGCCGGGCCCGCCTTTGCCCGGCACCCGGATCCGTCGGCCCTCCGTCGCCCCCGCGGGAATGCGCACCTGAAAGGATCGCGTTTCGGCCTTGCCCGTCCGTGGGTCGAGGATCTGCAGCGAAATCGTCCGCATCGTTCCATGCATCACTTCGGCCAGCGTGACAAGGATTTCACCCTCCACATCTGCGCCGCGCCGCTCCGTCGCGCGGGATTCAGAGTCGAAGTCGCGCCCGCCGGATTCAAAACCGAACCGGCTGCCCCCACCAAAAAACTGTTCGAAGAAATCGCTGAATCCCGTCCCGGTGAAATGAAACTCGCGGGCCGGCCCGCCATTCGCCGCCTGCGCCCAGTGTCCCTCCCAGCCCGGGGGCGATGACGTGCCCCCGTCCTCCTGCCAATGCGCTCCCAACTCATCGTATTTCCTGCGCTTGACCGGATCGCTCAGGACCTCGTTGGCTTCGTTGATTTCCTTGAATTTCTCCTCGGCGATCTTCTGGTCCTTGGCGACGTCCGGATGATATTGGCGCGCAAGTTTGCGAAACGCCTTTTTGATATCGTCGTCCGTCGCGTCCCGCGCA
This sequence comes from Vulcanimicrobiaceae bacterium, assembly GCA_035505475.1. GTDB lineage: Bacteria > Methylomirabilota > Methylomirabilia > Methylomirabilales > 2-02-FULL-66-22 > 2-02-FULL-66-22. The sequence goes on along the minus strand of DATJQT010000344.1, from coordinate 20 downwards.
ACTCCGAGCGTGGCGTAATA
>DATJQT010000343.1:0-1572 GCA_035505475.1 Vulcanimicrobiaceae bacterium | reverse complement strand
TGCCGCGGCTACCGCAACGCCCGCCTTTCCCAACCGACCGACCTACGGGGCCGATTCCTGCCAGGGGACGACACACCGACGAGTACCGCCGGGCGATCGAACCCCGAAGCTCACCGACCCCCGCTGATCACCGGCCGCCCTGCATGCGGCCTAACGAATCGCGCCTCAGCGGCGGGCGCGTGAGCCCGCCGAGCGCACAACACCTACCCTATCCCCAAGTCACTCCGCCGAGCGCACCGCCACCTGATTGGCCCGCCGCTGCAGGCGCTGGTTAGACGGCCGGGCATTGAACACCAACTTGGTGCATCTCCGCTATGTCGGATAGCCGTCCAACGAATACGTGCCTGGACGTGGGTTTCGCGTTGGCCAGCTCCTCCTCAAAGCTGAAGCCCTGCCGTACGATGCGCTGGGTTAGGCGCAGGCCCCCGCGGAGCGCTAAGGCAAGCCTGTACTCCGCCTGTCGGGAGTAAAGAACGTGCTTGAAGAAAGGAATGCTCCGGGGATCCTTGACGTCCCCCTTTGCCGCCGCGTTCGGCGCGTAGTACTCAGTACTACCGTCAAGAAGGCCGGCCAAATCGAACCGCTTCTGCCTGGCGATGGCGCGCCTGCACCGGGCCAGGAACTCGTTTGGATCTCGAATCTCGACGCACGCATCAGCGTTGAACTCGACGAAGAGCTCCGGGGCAAGCCTCTCGGAGAGGCAAAACACTAAGATCCTGTCGGGGTTGACCGAGTTGAGAAACGCGGCCCGCCCCTTCCAATGAATACGACCGTCCGCCGAATCCAAGGTGACGTCGTGGTCCGGATAGTCCATGTGCAGCCCTTCGAGCAGATCCTGACGTCCGCGTTCCTCGAGCTTACGGAAGTAGGAGAGGCTCCTGAACAAGAGATCTCCACGCTCAAGGAAGGCGGGAACGAACTCCGATGGCAGGTACTTGTAGAGTCGAAGGGGCATCAAGGCCTTCCCGGCCGGCTAACGAATCGCGCCTCAGCGGCGGGCGCGTGAGCCCGCCGAGCGCACAACGCCAACCCTATCCCCAAGTCAGTCCGCCGAGCGAGCCGCCACCCGGCGTAGCCCGCCGCTGCTGGCGCTGGTTAGGCGGTGCCTACGCATCGTTCCGATCCACCAGGCTCGGAATCGAAGCGATCCACGCACGATACTCCGGCGATCCGTAGGGCACGTCGGGAAGGTTGCCACTCGCCCGCTTCGACATCTCCCATCGAAGCTCAGGCATGAGCCGGTCGAGCGCGATGTGCTCCTCTGCGTTGAATACACCCGATCCGATCGCGAGACCGGGCAGGTTGAGCGCCACGAGCTCAGCCGCAGCCTGCCGCGGGTCGAGCGCCCCGGCCAGCAACCGCCTCAGAATCGCCACGGCACTCGCGCCCGACTCCTCTGCCATGAAGCGCTCCTCCGAGAACTGATGGCATCCGCCTAACGAATCGCGCCTCAGCGGGCGGGCCGGCCGCGGGACCCGCCAACCATCACCAACCAGCCTAAACCTGGAGCGTTACGCGGGCGTCACGCGGCCGTGCCCGCCGCTGCAGGCGCTAGTTAGGTGGCGCGTTCGC
>DATJQT010000342.1:0-2852 GCA_035505475.1 Vulcanimicrobiaceae bacterium | reverse complement strand
GTGCTCGTGCTGGAGTGCTCGCCGAAAGAATTCCGTGGCGGCAACAGCCGGCATACGCGCAACCTCCGCTGCATGCACGATAAGCCGACCGACGTGCTCACGGAGGCGTACCCCGAGGAGGAGTACTGGCAGGACCTTGTGCGGGTGACCGGCGGGAAGACGGACGAGCTGCTGGCACGACTGACCATCCGCCAGTCCAGCGACTGCCGGGCGTGGATGGTGGAGCACGGCGTCCGGTTTCAGCCCTCGCTCAAGGGAACGCTCCACCTGTCGCGCACGAACGCCTTCTTCCTTGGGGGCGGCAAGGCGCTGGTCAATGCGTACTATCGGAAAGCCGAGCGGCTCGGGATCGAGGTCCTCTATGACACGGAGGTTCGCGATCTCTGCCTCAAGGACGGCCGCATCCAGTCCGCCACGATCGCACGGAACGGGGCCACCCACGAGCTCCGGGCGAAGGTCGTGGTGGCCGCCGCGGGCGGGTTCGAGTCCAACCTCGGCTGGCTGAAAGAGGTCTGGGGCGACGTCGCCGACAACTTCCTGGTGCGCGGGACGCCCTTCAACATGGGCCGCGTGCTGCGGGTGCTGATCGACAATGGTGTGGAGGCGATCGGCGACCCGACCCAATGTCACGCGGTCGCCTGCGATGCGCGCTCGCCCAAGTTCGACGGCGGCATCATCACCCGGGTGGATGCCATCTCGCTCGGCATCGTCGTGAATCAGCACGCGGTCCGGTTCTATGACGAGGGCGAGGACTTCTGGCCGAAACGGTATGCGATCTGGGGACGGCTTGTCGCCGGCCAGCCCAATCAGATGGCCTACGTGGTCTTCGATGCGAAGGCGATGGGAAACTTCGTGCCGCCCGTCTATCCGCCGTTCCAGGCCACGTCGATCGCGGCACTGGCCCAGGCGATCCAGCTGGATCCCGCGGCACTGACGGCGACGGTCACGGCATTCAACAGCGCTGTGCGGCCCGGCACGTTCAACCATGGCATCCTGGACGACTGCTGCACGGCGGACCTCTCGCCCCCCAAGAGCCACTGGGCGCGCCCCGTGGACACGCCGCCGTTCTTCGCGTATCCGCTCCGGCCCGGCATCACCTTCACCTACCTGGCGGTCAAGGTGAACGACCGGGCGCAGGTCCTTCTCCAGGACGGCACGCCGGTGAAGAACCTGTTCGCGGCTGGCGAGATCATGGCGGGCAACATCCTAGGCAAGGGTTATCTTGCGGGCATCGGCATGACGATCGGCACCGTGTTCGGACGCATCGCGGGACAGGAGGCCGCGCGCCATGTCCTCGGTTAAACCCATCCCGAAAAAGCTTGTTGAACAGGGCGAGTTCTTCATGCGCATCTGCAATGCCTGCCGCTACTGCGAGGCTTACTGCGCCGTGTTTCCCGCACTCGAGCGCCGCCTCACCTTTGGCGAAGGCGATCTGAACTACCTCGCCAACTTGTGCCACAATTGCGGATCGTGTCTTGACGCATGTCAATACGCGCCGCCGCACGAGTTTCAATTGAACTTCCCACGCGCGCTGGCAGAAATCCGGGGAGCCACGTACGAGAAGTATTCCTGGCCAGGGTCGCTCGCGGGCCTCTTTCGCAAGAACGGCCTTGGCGTCAGCCTGATCGCGGCGGCGAGCTTGGCGGTCTTCCTGATCGCCGTGAGTGCGCTCGCGGGTCCGGCGATGCGGTCGGCCCATTCCGTGGCGCAGGGGGCTTTTTACGCCGTCGTCTCCCACAATGCCATGGTGCTGAGCTTCGGCGCCGTCGCCCTGTTCGTCCTGCTGGCCTTCACGGTCGGCCTGGTCCGGTTCTGGCGCGACACGGGCGAGCCTTGCGGGGCGCTCGCCAGTCCCTCGGCGTGGGCCCGCGCCGCCAACGACATCCTCTGGCTCACGAACCTTGACGGGGGTGGCGAGGGCTGCATCTATCCGGAGGAGGAGCCGTCGCTCTCCCGCCGCGTGCTTCACCATGTCACGTTCTATGGATTCCTGTGCTGTTTTGCCGCGACGACGATTGCGGCCGGATACGAGTACCTGCTCGGCTGGCTGGCCCCATATGGGTTCTTCAGTGTGCCAGTCCTACTGGGCACGATCGGGGGCATTGGCCTCTTGATCGGACCGGCCGGCCAGCTCTGGTTGCTCTGGAAACGCGATCCCGCCCTCTCCGACCCCGCCCAGCGCGGCATGGACCTCAGTTTTATCGTGCTGCTCTGGCTCACCAGCCTGTCGGGGCTGCTCCTCCTCTTGTGGCGCGAGACCGCCGCCATGGGCGTGCTGCTTGCGGCCCACCTCGGGTTGGTGCTCGGGCTCTTCCTCACGATGCCCTACGGCAAGTTCGCGCACCTGGTGTACCGCGCCGCCGCCTTGCTGCGCTACGCCATCGAATCGGCGCGGCCCGCGCCGAAGTTCGGGGCAGACTAGCGAGATCGTCTGGGACGATTGGTCTAGGAAAAAGAGGGAGCGCCCGCCCGGGGTCTTCTTTCGCGGCCCGTCTGAAGCGAGAGGGGCAACTCGAGGTGATTCGCCTCGAGCAGGCGCTGGTCGGTGAGAATATCTGCCGCCGAGCCGTCTGCCGCTAGGCGCCCGTCGCGCAGGACGAGACAGCGGTCACAGACGTCCAGGATCAGGTCCAGGTCGTGGGACGCGATGATCTTGGAGTGCCTGAAGCTCTGAAGCAGCCCGATCAACTGGCGCCTTGAGCGCGGGTCGAGGTCGGCCGACGGTTCGTCCATGACGAGGATGTCGGGGGCCATGGCGAGGACGGCGGCGATGGCAACCGCCCGCTTCTGACCGCCGGAGAGGTGGTGCGGCGGCTTCTGCTCGAGGTGCGCGCAGCCCACCGTGGCAAGGG
>DATJQT010000341.1:0-3662 GCA_035505475.1 Vulcanimicrobiaceae bacterium | reverse complement strand
CTCAACATCGGCGATCCGGTGCAGCTGGCCAAATGCGTGGACGGCCTCATCGAGGTGATCGCCCAAATCGAGAGTCCGGTGCGGCGCGAGGGCTACCTGACCAGGCTCGCGCAACGCTCCGGTATCACGCCGCGGACGCTGTTCGAGGCGATCGCGAAGAAACGCACGCTGACACGGACTGAGAGCCAGCCGGCGCCCGCCAAGGCGGCGGCCCCGCCTAGCGCGGAAGAGCACCTGCTGATTCTGGCTCTGCAGTCGCCCGAATTGGCGCGCCGCATTGCGGCCGCGCTCCTGCCCGAGGACATCGGGGATTCGGTGCTGCGGCAGATCTATACCACCTACGTGCAGGCAGGCCAGACGTGCGGCCCCATGAGCCTGTTGCCGCCGGAGGTGCAGCCGCGGCTCAGCGCGCTCCTCGCAGCCGAGCGCGCGGATGACGAAGCGGCCGCCCGCATCGTGGACGATTGCCTGGTCCGCATCCAGCAGCGCCGGGCGCAGCGCGACCGGACGGCCTTACGGCAGGCGATGGAAAGCGCGGAACGACAGGGCAATCAGTCGGACGCACTGAAATTACTCGCCAATCATCCCTCGATGAAGGGAAAGACGAATTAATATGCTGGGGCAACACCGCCTTTCGCCCAGGCTGTTCAAAAAGGCCCAGACGACCCACCTTCGATGGGTGCCCAGCGCAGCGCGATCCAAGGCGCGAGCCGGACTTGGTACGTCCGTCACAGCGCCACGCCAGGTACCCATTCCGATGGGTGGCTGCAACGACGGAGATGGGCCTTTTTCAGCAGCCCGGTAGGGGAGACACATGGCACAGACAAAGACACGCAAACCCAAGGTGCGCGGTAAGAAGTCGCAGCCCGCGAAGGTCAAAGCCCCGGTGAAAGCTCCCGCGAAGCCCCCCGCGAAAGTCGCCAAGCCGGCGCCCGCGGTAAAGCCGGTCGGGAAGGCGGTCAAGGCGGCACCTCCCGTCAAGGCGCCTGCCGCTGCCGCGAAGCCGGCGGTCAAGGCGGGTAAGCCCTCCAAGCCCCTCAAAGGCGAGCGACCGGTCGCCCCGGCGGCCCGGATGGAAGAGATCAAGGCGCTGGTCGCCTTGGGCAAGAAGAAGGGCTATCTCACCTATGACGAGATCATGGCCCAGCTACCCGAGGACGAATCCTCGGCAGAGCGGTTCGACGAGATCTTTCGCGCGTTGGGCGAGCTGGACATCGAGGTCGTCGAGATTCCGGAGCGTCGCCGTGCCGGGGCAGACGGCGACGGCGCGGGCGAGGAAGAAGCGTCCCCGGAATCAGAGCTCGACCTGTCGCCGGCGCCGGTCGGCCGCACCGACGATCCGGTGCGGATGTACCTACGCGAGATGGGCCGCACGCCGCTGCTCACGCGCGAGGGCGAAATCCGGATTGCCAAACGGATCGAAGAAGGCCGCAAGGAAGTGGCCGATTCCGTCTGCCGGGCCGCGGCCGCGGTGCGTGAGGTGCTCTATCTCGGCGAGCGGCTCGAGCAAGGGCGGCTCCGGATCGGCGATCTGCTCGCGCTGAACGAGTTCGAAGACATCTCCGAGCAGAAAGAGCGCGATCTGCAGAACGCGGTGAAGCCCGTGCTGCGCACGATCCGGAACGAGCAGGGGAAGATCGACGAGGTGCGCCGGAAGATCGAGAAGGCCGGCCCCCACGCCGGCGAGCGCGTCCGGAACAAGCTGGAGGCGGAGATTGCCCAGCGCAAGCTGAAGCAGGCGGATGCGCTGAAGAAGCTCAACCTGAACCAGCGCGTGGTGGACCGGGTCGTCACGCGCATGCGCCGCTACCTCGAGCGGATCGAAAGCGGCGAGCACGACCTGCTGGAGATGGGCCGCACGGCGCGACTCAGCCAGACGGACCTGAAGCAGCTCGCGCATAACGGCAACGGCTTCAACCCGAACACGGTGCGCAACGTCCTGCGTCGGGCGCTGCAGAACAAGCGCGACGGCGACATCTACCGGCAGCAGATGCTGGGTGTGGCCGAGAAGATCTGGAAGATCGAGCAGGAGGCCGAGGCCTCGGCCAAAGACCTGCGCCGCCTGCTGACCAGCATCACCGAAGGCGAGCGCAGGGCGCTGCAGGCCAAGAAAGAGATGGTCGAGGCCAACCTGCGTCTGGTGATCAGTATCGCGAAGAAGTACACCAACCGTGGTCTCCAGTTCCTCGACCTCATCCAGGAGGGGAACATCGGCCTGATGCGGGCGGTGGACAAGTTCGAGTACCAGCGCGGGTACAAGTTCAGCACGTACGCGACCTGGTGGATTCGGCAGGCGATCACGCGGGCCATCGCCGACCAGGCCCGCACCATCCGCATTCCGGTGCACATGATCGAGACGATCAACAAGCTGATCCGGGCCTCGCGCCACCTAGTGCAGGAGTATGGGCGCGAGCCAACCCCCGAGGAGATCGCGCAGAAGATCGATCTCCCGGTGGACAAGGTGCGCAAGGTCCTCAAGATCGCGCAAGAGCCGATCTCGCTGGAGACGCCTATCGGTGAAGAAGAAGATTCGCATCTCGGCGATTTCATCGAGGACAAGACGGCCGTGTCCCCGATCGAGGCCGTCATCGGCTTGAACCTGGAGCGGCAGACCGAAGAGGTGCTGAAGACGCTCACGCCGCGCGAGGAGCGCGTGTTGCGGCTGCGCTTCGGCATCGGGGACGGCTGCGACCACACCCTGGAGGAAGTCGGCCAGCAGTTCGATGTCACCCGCGAGCGCATCCGCCAGATCGAGGCCAAGGCGCTGCGCAAACTCCGACACCCGACCCGCAGCCGCAAGCTGAAGAGCTTCGTGGAGTCGTAGTCAAAGGCGGTCGCGGACGAGTCGTATATACTCAGGTGCCTCAAGAATGCCCAGATGCAAGGCGGGGCGCGATCCGGGACGCGAGGCGTACTTACCCGTACGTCGCAGCGTCACGGGAGCGGCCCAACGCGGCAAATGGGCGTTTTTCAGGCGCCTGCTAGGGCCCATAGCTCAGTTGGTCAGAGCCGCCGGCTCATAACCGGATGGTCCCAGGTTCGAGTCCTGGTGGGCCCACCACAATGTAATCAACGGGAAAGCCCATGTGACGCAAGGTTACGTGGGCTTTTCTTTGCCCGAATGCCGCAATGGGATGCAATGGCGAACGGGCTCCTACCACCCAAAACAGCCACTACAACAGCCACCAGAACAGCCACCAGCATTCAGACGAGAGAAACCGTGGGCACAGGACGGGCACAGGCCCCCTCCCCCCACGCCAGGTGCCGCCCCGGTATGCCCGTGGACAAGTGGCCCCTGACATCGAACACCAAGAACGCCTGAACTTCTGCGCTCCCTATTGAGGCGGTTCCATGCGACTGAGGTTGAATGGCCGGACGGAAATTATGAGGTTCCTGGGGATGAGTCCGAAGAACTCTAACGCTTGGCATAAGATCAGGGAACGGTATGGTGAGGCGATCTATCGGCTTCCACGCTCTGAACGTGTGTGGGCTGTGGCCGAGGACCTGATCGAGGTGGACAAGGCGCAAGGTATCAGCATGGCCCAATGGCTACAGGAGCATGGGGACGGCGGTGCCAAAGGCTTCAACCGAATCGTGCTGCAGTTTACGGAAGGAAAGAAAATCAAGGCCGGAAATGCGGGAAGCAGCCGGAGAAGGAGAGG
>DATJQT010000340.1:0-1002 GCA_035505475.1 Vulcanimicrobiaceae bacterium | reverse complement strand
CCGGGCACCTCATCTTGTATGACAACGCGGCACGCATGTATGGGTTGCCTGCGGCGGGATGATCCAGAACAAGCAGGAGCGTGCTACCGCAGCAAACCTTCCGCGATCACAAACTCTCTCGAATCCGAGTACAGAGAAAACCTGATCGCCTGCCGCCTTCGGTGATTGCGTCCTGACCCCGAGCCCCGCTTACGCGCCACTGAAGGTTCGCACAGCCGCAACGCAGTCACCACCAAGACCTTGCCTCTTGCCACCCTTCGATAAGCCTTGACAGCTGAGCATGCCCTCCGGGATAGTCTCCCGCCGGAGGCAAAGCTTCTTCTGCGAACCCGTCTACGGGAGGTCCGATGAAGGCCTTGGTGAAAACGGCGCCGGTTCCTGGGGCGGCACTGAGCGACATCGACGAGCCAGAGCTCACGGCGGATGAGGTCCTGATCGCGGTGAAGGCTGGCGCGATTTGCGGTACCGATATTCATTTCTACCACTGGGATCCCGCCTCGGCCAATTTTCCCGTTCGCTTTCCGCTAATTCTCGGGCACGAGTACGCCGGTGACGTGATGTCCGTGGGTGATCGGGTTACCGGCGTTGCTGTCGGGGACCGCGTCTCCGTCGAGACGCATATCCCCTGCGGGGCGTGTTATCAGTGCGGGATCGGCGAGGGGCACAATTGCCAGGATATGGGTTTGGTGGGCATCAGCTATCCTGGGGCGTTTGCCCGTTACGCGAAAGTGCCTGCGAAGGTGGTCTACCGGCTTCCGGCGGGCGTGTCGTACGAGGAGGGCGCGCTGTTCGAGCCTGCGGGCGTCGCGATGCGGGGCGTTGACGAGGCCCGGATTGCGCCGGGTGACCTGGTGGTCATTGTGGGCTGCGGGCCGATCGGTCTCATGGCGGTCCAAATTGCCCGAGCGGTCGGCGCGGCCCAGGTCATCGCGGTAGATATCAACGAATTCCGATGTGACATGGCCCGCCGCATGGGTGCGGCTGCGGTCAACGCGCAGCGGG
>DATJQT010000339.1:0-29774 GCA_035505475.1 Vulcanimicrobiaceae bacterium | reverse complement strand
CGTGCAGCAGGTGCACCTGCGCGGGATCAGCCCGCTGCCGTTCTCCCGCTTCGCCGGACTGGCGCCCCGGGAGCGGCTCGACGACATGGCGTTGGACCTCGCCAATTTTCTGGAGGACGAGGGCTACGTCAGCCTGCCGGTGCCCGCCAACGCCTACTATTTTCAGGAGAAGGGGATCGGCGAGATATCCCACCGGCACGTGGCGATGGCCGCGGGCCTGGGCCGATTGGGGCGCGGGGGATTCCTGGTCACGCCGGAATACGGCGGCGCCGTCCAGCTCGTGACCATCTTGACCACTGCCCCACTCGAGCCGGACCCGATGCAAGCGCACGATCCGTGCGTCGGATGTCCCCAGCCCTGCGTCGCCGTGTGTCCGGTGCAGGCGCTGCGGCCCGACCGGGACCGGGTGATGACGATGGCGGGGAAAGAGTACCGGTACGGCTGGCTGTCGTACCTCCGCTGCCAGTGGGGGTGTGGCGGTCTCGTCATGGACGGACGCGTCTATGGGCTGTCGGACGTGCCGATGCCGGCCTTGGACGACGAAGCCGATCCGGAGCGGGTGCGGCAAGAGTTCCTGCTGGCCGCCGAGAAGCGGTTCCCCTGGGACCGGGCGTACCGCGCCGCCTTCACCTACATCGCCTGCTCGAAATGTTACGTGGCGTGCCATCCGGAGCGGCGGGGTGGCGCGATGACGGAACGCCGCGACACTTGATGAGGGATTTGCCCAGGACATTCGCCTGATGCTTTGGTCCCCGTTATCAGTAGGAATTCGGCTCCGATTTCTGTTATGATCACCGCCTCTATGACGCAAGTGCCCCGCCGACACCCGGTCGGCGGGGCACTTGACGGTCTAGCAGGCTGCTGAAAAACGCCCATCTGCGGCGTTGCGGCGCTCCCGCGGTGCTGCGACGTACTTGCTATGTACGCCTCGCACCTCGGATTGCGCCGCGCCTTGCACCTGGGCCTTTTTGAGCCGCCTGGCGAAAAGCGGGTTCTTCAGTAACCTGCTGGGGCGGCGGTTGAAGCGTGCGGTCAGGCGGGATGTGGCTCTCACCCGCCATGCCACGCGTGCTCCGGCGTAGCGCACATGAAGAAGATGCGGAAAAGCGAGTTGAAGAAGGGCCCCAAGCGCCTCAAGCTCCGCGGGTTCAACAACCTGACGAAGAGCTTGACCTTCAACATCTACGACATCTGCTACGCCAAGAGTGCCGTGGACCGGCGGGAATACCTGGCCTACGTGGACGAGACCTACAACTCCATGCGGCTCGAGCAAATTCTGACGGGATTGGCCGACCGGATCGGCGCCACGATCCTGAATATCTCATCGCAGGATTATGACCCGATGGGGGCCAGCGTGGCGGTGCTCATTGCGGAAGGGCCGATGGCGCCGGGTGCCGCGCGCGCGGTCAGCGTGGCGCACCTCGACAAGAGCCACCTCTGCGCGCACACGTATCCAGAGACCGACAAGCGCACCGGGGTGTCCACATTTCGGGTGGACATCGACATCAGCACCTGCGGAAAGATCTCTCCACTCCGCGCCTTGAACTACCTCATCCGATCCTTCGATTCCGACGTAGTCCTGATGGATTTCCGCGTCCGGGGTTTCACCCGCACGGTCCGCGGCAAGAAGCTGTTCATCGACCACAAAATCCATTCCATCCAGCAGTTCATCGCGCCTTCGATCCAGAACTGGTACGATCGGGTGGACATCAACATCTCGCAGGAGAATATCTTCCACACCAAGATGCTGCTCAGGGATTTCGCCCTGGACCATTACTTGTTCGGGACGACGGCAAAGGATCTCGACCGGAAAGAGCGGCACAAGGTTAAAGACATCCTGAAGCGCGAGATGACGGAAATCTTCTATGCCAAAAATCTCTTTCAACGCTAGTGTGGTGATGTCGCAGGTACGGCGAGGGGGGCTCGGTGTTAAACTGGGAACGCTTGTATCAGGATTTCAGTGCCTGTGTCACGGACGGGGATTGTGCGACTTTATGCTGCAGCGATCCGCAGGACATCCCCGCCTGCTGTAATTCGGAGCGCCTGGCATTGGTGGTGTTTGCCGACGAATTGGCGTGGGCGCGATCGCGGACGACCTGCTGGCATGGCCGGCGCCCCCGGACAACAAAAGAGCGCTGTGACGTGGCCAATTGGGCCGAGCATGTCGCGCTGGCCCGTTGCGTCCACCCGCGCCGCTGTGATCGGCCACACCGGTCGCTCACCTGCCGGCTGTTTCCGCTGGAACCGTACCTCGATCGAGAGGGTCGGCTGGTCGGATTGACGTACGTGGCCGGCGCTGCCCGGATATGCCCGTTGATCAGCCGCCAGATCGAGCTGCGCCAGGAGTTCGTGGATCAAAGCTACCTGGTGTGGAGAGAAATTCTCGCCGCCTTCCCAGAAGAGCGAACCTGTTACCGAAATGTATCGCGCCGACTGCGCGCCCGGTTGACCAAACAGGGGCGCACGATCCGCGTGTTCCGTCCCACGCTGGAAGATCCCCGCGCATTAAACGGGGAGGCCGTCGCCACGACGATAAGCGCGATCAGCGGCTTCCGCCCCCCGGCCTTTTCAGGAGCCAGTCTATAACGGCACCCGGATCCGCCTGCGACTCGGTGCTGGGCTGCGCTGCCGGTTCCGGCCGTGGACTCTGGGGGACGGAGACGGATCCGGTGGGCGGTGGCGCTGGACGTGGAGTCTTCTTGGCCACCTTTGCCGTGCCCCGGGCTGATTTCTCCGCGCCGCCGCCCGGCTTCGCTTCTGTCGGCTGCTTCGGCACTGGCGTTGGTGCGTCCGCCTGAATCGCCGATGGTGAAGATGCTTCGGGCGCGCTCAGAGGCGGGGCTGCCGTCACCGGAGCGACCGGAGCCGGCATGGGAGGCAACGCAACGGGGGACGGCGCTAGGGGTTCAGGGGTTTCGGAGTCTCTCCACGCGGTGAGGGCCCACAGCCCAGCAATCGTCAGGAGAATCGCCAGTCCCGCAAGCACGGCGACGCGGCGCCAGGCACGGGGCCGTGCCGCGGCTGCCTGCTCGTCCTCATCCTCTTCGACAAAGCCGTCAGCTTCGACAGCGTCCACTTCCTGGCGGGCCGTTTCAAAATAGAGCGCCGTATCGTAGAGGTACTCGTTGGCGACGTCTTTGATGTGATTCTGCCGCCGCTCCGGGTCCTTCTCCAGCGCATGGAGCACCTTGCCTTCGACCACCTCCGGAATGTCCGATCGCAGCTCCCGAAGTGGAGCGGGCGGTTTCGAGAGGTGCATGGTCTTGAGGGCGCTGGCGGTGGACGCCGAGAAGGGCAGGCGTCCGGTCAGCATCTCGTAGAAAAGAACGCCCAGGCCATACACGTCGGCCAGGGGGGTCACCTCCTCGTCCCGGATCTGCTCCGGGGACCGGTATTCGTCATGGGCCTTCAACGCGCCGGAGCGTTCGAGCAGCGCCGCGGGCGCGACGTCCCGAAGCCGCGCCCGTTCAAAGCCGACCAGCTTTATCGCCGGTTCACCGTTGGTGATGATGATATTGCCCGGGCGGATGTCGCCGTGCACGACCCCGAACATGTGCGCGGTACCCAACGCGCCGGCGATCTGGCCGGCCAGGCGCACCGCGCGCTCGATTTTGAGTGGGTGTTCCACGCGGAGCAGCTCGGCCAGACTGGACCCGCCGACCAGCTCCATCGCGACAAACACACTGCCGTCTTCGGCGACGTCACAGTCGTACACCGTGACAATCTCGGGCGCATTCTTGGCCAATGCCCGGACCACGTTCATGAGTTCGCGCATGCCGTCGGCAAATTCCGGGTGCTGGGATAGTCCCGGATGGAAAACCTTCACGGCGATGGACTTCTTGGCTATCAGGTGCTGCGCGGCGTACAAGTCTCCCATCTCGCCCGCGGACAGTTTGCGGGTCAGGCGGTACTTGCGCTGAATCAATTGTCCGACGCGGGGATCTTCCGCTCCGGTACTCTGTTCGTCGGTCGCGGCCACGTCCTGGCTCACGATCGCGCCCTCCGCTGTCAGCGCTGTCAGCGCCGCATCATTCGCCAAGGGCATCCTTAATTGCGTCCATCACCGGATTGGCCGAAGGACGGCTGGCCTTCGCTGCCGGCTGTCCCGGCTGCTTGAGATATTTCCGCACACACTCGTACTGTTCCCACCCTTTCAAGGGGGCAGCGAGATCCACGGCCTTCCACTTCGGGTGGCCGTTCTTCGTCAGCCAGTCGAGGTTGCTGGCCACCACCTCGGCGGCCCGGCCGACGGCATCGCAATCGCCCCGCTTGTAGTCATAGGACACCAGGGCCGATTTGACGGCGACGGTGTCGATGGGTTTGGGCTGCCAGGGGTATGTCTGGGCGGGGATCTGCGTGCGCGGGTAAAACTCGAGGATGCTCTTGTTCATGATCGGAATCAGGTTCAAGCCGTCGGCCGGATTCACCCCTTCCGTGAGCAGCTTGACCGGAAAGCCGGCCACGTAGAACATCGCATCGATGTGTCCGGCCTTCAGCTCTGCGAGGGCTTCGTCGGTATCGATGAGCAGGACTTCTTTGGGCACCACCTCCGATAGCTTGAACAGGAGTCGGGTCGTCAAATAGGTCCCGCTCCCTTCCCGACCGATCGCCACGCGCCGATCTGCCAGATCGTCGAAATCCGTGATGTCGCTGCGCCCCAACAGATGGACCTCCTCGTTATACAGCGGAAACACGAGGCGGGTCTTTTTCGCTATGCGCTGCAGGACCGGATTCGTGTCCACTCGAGAGATGAAGGCCAGGACGTCTGCCTGGACGATGCCGAGTTGGACGCCGGGACGCTGATAGACCGCATAGACGTTTTCGATTGAGCCCTTGGACGTATAGACATTAAGTCCGATGGACTTGGACTTGAGGAGTTGCTGGAGGTTGAGGCCAAACTGGAAGTACGTGCCTTTTTCGGATCCGGTGATGATCCCCAGGTCTGCGGCGCCTGCGGCGCCCGCGAAGATTCCGGCCCCCAAAACCACTATGAGCAGCACGCGCAACAATGATCTCATAGATCTCATACGGCACCTCCTTCGACGTATCGCCCTGCTGAAAGCTGCTCCTTCCGGTGCTGTGTTGGGCAGAGTATCAAGTATCATGCCAGCGTCTGCGAGCTTGTCCAGGAGGCATCCTGCGGGGTCGAGATTGCCGTGGAAATGACGAAAGCCCGCCGGCCACGATTCGCCTCCGGCCGCCTGCGCATCCGTGCGGATTAGCCCGCTTAGGGACTGCACTATAACAATTTAGGCTGGAACAAAGAAATACGAAAATATTGTCGAGAGTTGGCCGGCCGGCCCGGAGTAATAGAAATGAGTCCGCGTGAAATGCGGGACGGCTAGGGGGCGGGTGAGCCGGCGGGAACGTTTCCGTGCCCGATTACAACATGCGCCCGACGATTCCAGCGCCACTGGCTTTCGTCATGTCCCAGGACGAACGGGCGCTCTTTCCCGTAACTGACCGTCGAAATCCGTTCGGCCGGGACCCCAGCGGCAATTAGGGCGGCCTTGACCGCGTTGGCGCGGCGCTGGCCTAGGGCAAGATTGTACTCTTCCGACCCGCGCTCGTCGCAATGCCCTTCGATCCGCACCAGGACATTGGGGTGAGCGCGCAGCCAAACGGCATCAGTGCGCACGCTGTCCTGCTGATCGGAACGGACGAGCGTATCGTCGACCTCGAAGAAGATGTCTTTGAGAGGACCACCGGCCTCGGTGCCCACCACTTGTTCGCCACCCGTCACACCGTCCGGCTTGGCGCCAAGATCCTCCACGCTCACTCGCCCCTGAGGGCCGACCTGCACTTCCTCGCTGCTCGTGTCAGCTGGAGGGGACGGCGCAACCGGCTGTGGTGGAGGCGGCAGGACGGACGCTGAAGCCGGCGGAGGAGGGGCGACACGACTGACCTCGACGGCCCGCGAGCAGGCGGCAATCAGTACTAACAGCATAACGAGCAGGCCGGCGGATTGAGCAATACGATCTGAACGCCGCAGGAATCCGAGCAGAACGGCCCGAGGCACCAACAGAAATAATCCGCGAGTCAATTCGTAGCCCTCCTTTCAGGGTGTCGGTCACCGTTCAGCCCCTTGCGCATTCGCGGTGGCATCCCGGCCCGAAGGCATCAGGGGAGTCCAACACGTCCTCTTCCAGACGTCACATCACCGTCAAGCGGAAATATTACAGATCTCGAACCGGATCGACTTGGAGGGATCGTTCCCCGGGAAACCCGCAGCCGCGTCCGTCGCGGCCCCGCAGGGACATTCTGCGGGGGCGCACAACGCAGGGGGGACTGCGGCGCGCGGGAAAAGCGGAGACGACTCATTGGTGATACATGGTCGGGAACTGCGCCTGCAACTCCGCCAATTTGGGCAGATCGTTGAACACGATGTACGGGTTCTCGGGATGTTGTGCGAGGTAATCTTGATGATACGCTTCGGCAGGATAGAACTTCTTCAGCGGGACCACCTCTGTCGCAATCGGTTTGGGGAACACGTTGGCTCGGTTCAGTTGGTCAATGTAGGCCTGTGCTGTCTCCCGCTGGTCTGCCGTCGTGAAGAAGATGGCCGAGCGGTACTGCGAGCCCATATCCGGCCCCTGACCGCCCACCTGTGTCGGATCATGGGCGACCGCAAAGAAGATGTGCAGGAGTTGGGCGTACGATATCCGGGAGGGGTCAAAAGTGATCTGCACCGACTCCGCATGTCCAGTCCCACCGGTGCTGACCAGCTCGTAGGTTGCCGTCTCGGCGCTGCCGCCGGCGTACCCCGAAACGACCTGGGACACGCCGCGGACGTGCTTGAAGACGGCATCCACCCCCCAGAAGCAGCCTCCGGCAAGGACCGCGGTCTGCTCGCCGGAACCCGCCGACGAGGCAGGCCCTGTGAATGCGGGGACTGTCTTATCGGCTTGCCCATGTGCCTGGGTACACGCGGCGACCGAGCAGAGTATGAAAAACAGGGTGAGGCCCAATTGACCTCGTTGCCACGTACTTCGCGCCTGAATCATTGCATGCTCCTCCCAAATGGATCCCCTCAAATCTCGCAGTGAAATGGGCACCGGCCACGCCCATCACGGCGCGACCCATTGTGACATCCGAACATCTAAAAGGAAACTGGCGAGGACCTCCGTGGCGTGCCGAACTTGCCCGAGGCCTTCCGCGCCTGCGCGAGGGGCGTGGAGTTCCGGCCTGCTGCGCCGGTGAGGAGAGGGCGCAGCATGCCCGCTTATCGGTGAGTGCGGACGAAACACTGAGTTTCCTGGAAAGGTCAGTGCTCCTTGGCATACAATGCGCAACGGAAGGAGTTAAAGAGGCTTAATATCGCGATTGCCGGCGAACACGTAGGCGCACGTTGCCGTCCGTGCGGCAACATGTGCCGTCTTGCCATCTGGTGGGCACGAATTCCGACGAGGGAAGACGCGGCGTGGGGCCGCGTAGGGGGCCAACTGGTGACCATCCGAATCCTGGTCGTGGAGGACGTGGCCAGCACCCGCAAGGTGGTCGTCGAGCACCTTCGGCGCCAAGGCTATGTGGTTGCAGAGGCTGCCGATGGCCAGAGCGGTCTCGAATCTGCGGTCACGACCCCGCCCGACGTGATCATCACCGATCTCGAGATGCCGAGGCTGGACGGACTGGGATTGCTGCGGGCGGTCCAGAAGCACCAACCGGACTGCCCGGCCATCGTGCTCAGCGCCCATGAGGACTTGACGCATATCTTGGGTGCCCTCCGGCAGGGCGTCGTCTACGATTACCTCATCAAGCCGGTGGACCCGGATCTGCTCGATCTGGCCGTTGAGAGAGCCCTCGAGGTTCGGACGCTCCGGGCTAAGGCCCGTGAACTGGAACAGGTTACGGCCATGCGGCAACTCGCCATGACTGCCGGCGATCAGATTTTAAATCCCTTGAGCACCATCCCGCTGGCCATCCATCTCCTCCAGAAGAAACCCACGCCGGACACGATTACCCTGGTCATTCAGAAGCTGGAGAAGATGAGCGATCGGATCAGTGCAGCGATCACGCGTATGAGCAAGATTCATCGGTACGCGCCCGAGCACGTGGCTGGAAATCTGTGGCAGATCAATCTTGATGAGGCGACGGCCCCGGTTGGTGGGGAGGAGGTCTCCTCCGAAGTCCGCCCTTCACCGACGGGCGCAAGCGATCCGGCCGGGAAAGCGTCCGACGTTGTGTCATTGCTGGACCCACGCCTGGCATGGGTTGCCGGAGACCAGACGTTCTTGGAGGACCTGCTGTCGCTCTTCCTCCGTGAGGCGGCGGATTTCCGGGATACGCTTCGAACGGCGGTGGCTGCTGGAGACGGTAACGCAATCCAGAACGCCGCGCATCGCCTGAAAGGCAGCCTGGCGAATTTTGGCGCGCCAGCCACGGCCGTCAAAGAATTGGCCGCGCAGCTGGAGCGAGTGGGGACGCATCAACAGTACGCAGAGGCGTCGGAAATCTTCGGGCAACTGGATACCCCGTTGCAGGCGCTGATCGAAAAGGTCAGGACGCTTCACGCCGAGGTCACCGGAGATGCGCGTCGGTAATCTCTCGAGCCCACATTGCGCCTTGGCCCGAATGTGCCAAGTCCAAACGGGTCCATGTCGGATAGGGAAGTGAGGCTGCATTGACGCACGGCCGAAACACCGACCCCTTGAAAGTCCCCCACGGTGGGAAACGCGGAAAACGCCGAAATGCTGCGTTGGGGGATGCCCCAGCCGCCGCAGCGCGACTCCCGATGGATGCACCGGGCCATGATAGCCATGATAACGCGCTCCAGGCCTGGACGGAGCAGCTGGCGGCCATTCAAAACATCAATGCGGAGATCGCGCGAGAGCTCGACCTGCCCACCCTCCTCACGCTGATCCACCGGCGTGCGACCGAATTGCTCGGCACCGGCATGGGCACTGTCTGTTTGTGGGATGAGAAAAATCAGGTGCTGGTTCCGCGCGTCTGGCATGGGCATAAGGAGCCCTGGCGGGAGTTCCGTCCTCGCCTCGGCGAGGGAGTGGCGGGGACCGTCGCCCAAACCCGCAGCGGCCTGATCGTGAACGATTTTCGCACCTCGCCGTATGCCACGCGCGCGCTGCTCGCGCACACCAGCCATGTCGGTGTGCTAGCCGAACCGCTGCTGTACCGGGGCGAGCTCCTGGGCGTCATCTCCGTGGATACCGCGGATCCCGCGCGGCACTTTACGCCGGAGGACCAGCAGTTGCTGCGTCTGTTCGCCGGACAGGCCGCCATTGCCATCCAGAATGCCCGGCTATTCGGCGAGGCGGAGGCCGGCCGCACAGAGGCGGAGGTCTTCGGCGATCTGGTGCGGACGCTGAATACGTCGCTCGATCTGGATCGGGTGCTTCAACAGGTCGCGGAGGCGGCCAAGAAGGTGTGCGAGTGCGATCTGGCGTCGATTGCCATTCGCGACGACCGCTCAGGCGACGTGGTCCTGCGTTATCGCGCGGGCGGCTACCGCGGCGATCTGGTCGGGTATGCGATTGCGCCGGGACAGGGGATCGGGGGCACCGTGCTGGCGACCGGGCTGCCATTCCGCACCGCGCGGTACACGGCGGATCCCCGGATCAGCAAGGATTTCGTCGCGATCACCGAGGCGGAAGGGGTTCAGGCAGAGCTGGCGGTCCCGATCCGGATCGATACCGCCGTCGAGGGGGTGCTCTTCGCCAGCAACCGCAGCCCGCGCCCCTTCAATGATCGTGACCAGACGTTTCTGCAGCGCCTCGCCGATCACGCCGCCGTGGCGATCCGCAACGCGCGGCTCTTCGCCGCGGCGCAAAGCGAGCTGCAAGACCGGACGCGGGCGGAAGCCGCGCTGCGCACCCGGACCGCGCGCCTCGAAGCCATCCGTGCCGTCGCCCAAGAGATTACCCACGAACTCGATCTGACGCGACTGCTCAATCTGTTTATCGCTCGTGCCGCCGCGCTGATCGGCGCTTCCAGCGGAACGGTGTACCTGGTCGCGCCGGCGGGTGACGAGCTCCTCCCCGCAGCCTGGCATGGGCTCGGCGACTGGCAAGGGGGCCTGCGCCTTGCCTTCGGGCAGGGGATCGCGGGCATGGTCGCGCAGACCCGAAAGAGCCTGCTGGTGAATGATTACCGCAACTCGCCGTACGCCCATCCGGTGACACTGGCGCGCACACAGATAACGGCATCTCTCGGTGAGCCATTGCTCTACCGGGATCGGATCATCGGGGCCATCACGTTAAGCGATGACGCCGGGCGGGTCTTTACAGCGGACGATCAGGAGGTCCTGCGCCTCTTCGCGGTTCAGGCCGCCGTGGCCATCGAGAATGCGCGCCTCTACGAAGCCACCCAGAAGCGGGGCGAGCAGCTGGAAGCTCTGCTGGGCGCCTCCCGGTCGATGATGGCGGCGCTTGACCTCCCGACCACCTTGGCCCGGATCGCGGAGTCCGCGGCGCAGATCGCCCAGACGCCGCATGCCAAGGTGGCTCTGTGGGGCGCTGGGGCCGGCGTTCTCCGGGTGGCGGCCTGCGTGGGCACGGCTACCCCGGTCGGTACGGAGATTTCGGTCGAGGGCACGCTGTCGGGGCTGGTGGTGCGCGACGGCGCGCCGGTCTTCAGCGCCGATTGCCGCAACGACCCCAGGAATGCGTACGCCGCCGCCGACCAGGCCCAGGGTTTGGTCACATCGCTCAACATGCCGATCATGGCGCGGGGCACCTTGGTGGGGGTCCTCGCGTTCAATACCACCCATCCGAAAACCTATACCGCCACCGAACTCACGTATCTCACCTCATTCGCCGATCAGGCCGCATTGGCGATCGAGAACGCGCGGCTGTTCCAGCAAGAGTTGACGCGCCGGACCCAGATCGAAACTGTGCGTGCCGTTGCCGCGGAGATTGCCCGAGAGCTGGATCTCAATCAGTTGCTTGCGCTCATCATGCACCAGGCTATCGCCCTGCTCGGCGGTGCATCGGGGACGATCTATCTTTTGGATGCGGAGGCCGAGCACTTGATGCCCCGCGCCTGGGAAGGCCTGGACGACTGGGTGGGAGGCATCCAGATCCCGCTCGGCAGCGGGCTGGTCGGGACCGTCGCGGCAAATCGCCTCGGCACGATCGAGAACGCGTACCGAACCTCCGGCCGCGTCCTTCCCCTGTTTTTGGAGCGTACCGCCATCTCGGCAGCGGTCCTCGAGCCGCTCCTGTTCCGGAGCGACCTGCTCGGCGTGATCGCCGTCAATTACGAAGATCCTCAGCGACGCGTCACCGAGGAAGACGCTCGGTTGTTGGAATTGTTTGCCGACCACGCGGCGATTGCGATCGCGAATGCCCGGCTGTACACGGACCTGCATCAATCGTACAACGACCTCCAGCGCGCCCAGGCGGAGCTCGTGCAATCCGAAAAGCTGCGGGCGCTGGGACAGATGGCCGCCGGGATTGCGCACGACCTGAACAACATGCTGGCGGTCGTCCTCGGCCAAGCAGAGCTGCTCCGTCTGCAGGTGGCCGACCCCGCCGTGCAGAAGGCGCTACAGCCGCTCGAAACGGCCGCCACCGATGGGGCGCAAGTGGTGCGCCGCCTGCAGGCCTTCGCCCACCAGCAGCCCAGCGGGCCGCTGCAGCCGTGCGATCTTGACGCGCTGGTCCGGGAAGCGGTCGAGCTGACGCGCCCACGCTGGAAAGACGAGCCCTTGCGTCAAGGGCGCCAGATCGAGGTGCAGGTCGGCCTGGAAGAGGTGCCGCCGGTCCTGGGCCACCCGGCCGAGATTCGCGAGGTGATCACGAATCTGATTCTCAATGCGGTGGACGCCCTTCCGCAGGGCGGCCGGATTCGCTTTGGCGGCACCCGGGCGGAAGGACACGTGTACCTCACGGTCGCGGATACCGGCATCGGGATGTCCGAGGTCGTCCGCGCGCGGCTCTTCGAGCCTTTTTTCACGACCAAAGGCGGACAGGGGACGGGTCTCGGTCTTGCGGTGGCCTACGGCATCATGGAGCGGCACGGGGGAAACATTACGGCCCAGTCCACGCCCGGCCAGGGGTCCACGTTTACCCTGCGGTTCCGTGTCGCCCGGGCCGCCCGCGATGAATCAGGCGCTGCGCCGGGACCTGCGGCCATCACCAAGCGTCGCATTCTGCTGATTGATGACGATCCAGCCGTCCGGACAACGCTGGCGACCATGCTGCGCGCTGCCGGCCATGACGTGGACGAGGCGACGGACGGGACCGCCGGGCTGGCGCGCCTCGAGGCGGGCCCGGTCGATGTGCTGCTGACCGATTTGGGCATGCCTGGGATGACAGGGTGGGACGTGGCGCGCGCGGTCAAGTCACGCGCGCCGCAGATCCCCATTATTCTGCTGACCGGCTGGGGCGAGCGCCACGCGAAAGAGATCGGTGACGGACCGGTGGATCAGGTCCTCGGAAAACCCGTCCGTTTGCCGGACCTCTTGGCAGCGATCGGCCGCGTCACCGCAACGGCTTCTGCCGCCACTGAACCGGCGTCCTGATCGCTCTATTCCCACGGAAAACGCCCTTGGAGGGAACGGGCCAGCGGAACGGCTATTCCTTCTTGCCGAATTGTTGGCGCGCTGCGGCGCCGAACGCCTTCCCGGCCTCGTCCATCGCCTGCAGGATTTCGTCGGTGGTCTTTCCGACCGTGTTCCGGGCGGCGGGAATCAGGGTCCGGCATTCGTTGGCATCCATGAACCGGACCGCATCCAGCAGACCCGGCTCGTCGTCTTCCGGGATGACGAGGAACCCGTGCTTGTCTGCGTGGATCAATTGCCCGGGCTGCACGGGGCAGCCGAAGACCTCGACGGGCACGTTCCAGCGCACCGGCACGGAATATGCGTGCCCGATTGCCAGGCGCACGGCCAGGGCTTTGAACCCGGCGTTACACATTTCATCGACGTCCCGAATCGCCCCATCGGTGATCGTCCCCACGCAGCCCAGGGCGCGATGGGTGTTGCTGTTCACCTCTCCCCAATAAGCTCCCACGTGGTGCGGCTTATCCAGATCCTGCACCACCACGATCTTGGGGCCGGGCAGGCCGGCGACATACCGGCGGTATTCGCTCCAGGTATTCGGGTTCCGCTGGTACGCCGGATTGCTTGGCTCGATCACCACGGTCACGGCATACCCGACCATCGGGCCCATCTGCGGCATAAAATCGTGGGGCGCTTCGCGGTTGAAATGCCCCCGCGTGCGGTCCCGCGTGGTGATCGCCTCCCAGCCGTTGTACACGCTGGGCGTATTCCAGCGCTTGAGTTCCAGCACATCGGAATACGACATCCGCCGGCTGGTGTTCCCGCTTTCCATGTCTCTCTCCTTCTGCAATCGATGTCCGGAGTGGTGCGCAGCTTCAACGACGGCGTCCGACGCCTGGGCCACCGGGAATGCCTCAGTCTGATGCGGGACCGTCGGGTAGGCGGGCCGAGAGCAGGGTGTGCCGCAGATTCATTAAGCGGGCCTCGTCCGGGATATACTGGGTCCCGAGCCGGACCGTGAAGCCGCAGATGTCGCACCGGCGATAGCGATAGCGCCAGTGGCCTTCCTGCTCGACCGCTCCGACATCCTGCATGGCGGTGAAGCAGCAATCGCTGGACCGGGTGGGCGAGATGATCTCCCGTGGATACGCGTTCCGTGAGGGTTGGCCGTCGGTATAGCGGACAATGGTCATCCGTCTGTCACTCCGTGGGCTGGTCGCGAAAGAAAATGCCTGGTGCGCCGGGCGGGAAAAGTACTGCCGGCGCGCTTGGGTGTCAAGCCTTTCGGAGGATTTCCCCATGGACGCCGGGGCAGAGGGGGGCGCTCGGATTGACGGGTCTCTGAAACCGCAGTATTCTCGCGGCGCAATCCGGACCGTATGCTCACCAGGCGCTTTCCGTGGCCTCAGTCCTTTCCCGAGACGAAAACAGGAGGCACCACATGGCAGGGAAGTCGCGCGTATTGATCAGCGTCGGAAAGACCAATTGTGCCGAGGACGTCGCGAAATCACTCGGCGACATCGCCGAGGTCGAGTACGTCAGCGGTGACTATGCGGCGCAACGCAGCGGGGCACACGCCGTCATCGTCGGCGGGGAGCGGGTGGACGATGCCTATCTGGCGGTTGCGCCGCAGCTTCGGATCGTGGCGCGGTTCGGTGTGGGGTACGATGCGGTAGACGTGGCGGCCTGCACGCGCCGCCGCATCTATGTCGGCCACACACCTGAGGTGTTGAGCGGGGCGGTCGCCGATCTGACCTGGGCACTGATTCTCGGCTGGATGCGCCATCTGCCCGCCGGCGATCAGTACACGCGTACCGAGTGGCACAAGCGCACACCCTTCCCGTTCGGCTGGGACCTGGCGGGTAAGACCTTGGGCATTCTCGGACTCGGCCGCATCGGTGCCGAGGTGGCGAAGCGCGGATACGGGTTCGGTCTGCGCATGCTGTATTCGGACGTGATCGGGCGCCCCGACATGGAGACAGCCTACCAGATGAGGCGGGTGGATTTCGAGACGCTGCTCCGCGAATCGGATATCTTGACAGTCCACGTCCCGCTCCAAGACACGGCGACGAAGCTCCTCGATGCGGCGGCATTCCGGAAGATGAAGCGATCCGCCCTGGTCGTCAATACGAGCCGCGGCGGGGTCATTGACCAGGCGGCACTCGCAGCGGCGCTGACCGACGGCGTCATTGCCGGCGCCGCATTGGACGTCTTCGAAAAAGAGCCGATTCCCCCGGACGCCCCGCTCCTCAAGGCGCCGCACCTGCTGGTCATGCCGCACGCCGCGTCGGCCACCTGGGAGACCCGCCGCCGCATGGCCGAGCGGTGCGTCGAGAATGTCCGCGCCTGCCTGGAAGGCCGGCGCCCGCCGTTTGCGGTGCCTGAGCAGCGGGAATGCACTTTTTGACCCCGCTGCCCTGTACGCCCCACCGATATGTTCCACCGGGAGGTCGGCGATGCCCGAGCTGCGATTAACAGCAGAAGACGTACTCCCGTCCGCAGGGGCATCCGGCACGTTCCTGGCCAGAGTGTGGATGCCGGGAGAGGGACCGACCCCAGCCCTCGTCACGCCCGATGGAGTGTTCTCCGTCTTTTCGGTGCTGCCTACGGTTGCCCATCTGCTGGCCTGCGACGATCCGGCGACAGCCCTGCGCCGGCGCGCGAATGTACGGATCGCGAGCGTTGCAGAGGTGGCCGAGAATACCGCCTGCGATCGCCGGGATCCTACCCGGCCCTGGCTGCTTGCCCCCGCCGATCTGCAGGCCCTGAAGGCCTGCGGAGTCACCTTCGTCAAGAGCATGCTCGAGCGGGTCATCGAGAATCTCGCCGCCGGCGACCCGGATCTCGCGGTCAAAACACGCGCGATGATCGAGGCCGAAGCGGGTCAAAGCCTGTCGGAGGTCATCCCTGGATCGGCGGAGGCTGCGCGGGTCAAAGACGCCCTCACGGCGCGCGGCCTGTGGTCGCCCTTCATGGAAGTCGGGATCGGCCCGGACGCCGAGATTTTCACCAAGGCGCAACCGATGTCCGCGGTCGGCACGGGCGAAGAGGTCGGGGTCTTGCCCAGCTCGACCTGGAACAATCCGGAACCCGAAGTGGTGCTGGTGGTCTCTCCATCGGGCCGAATCGTCGGTGCGACGATCGGCAACGATGTCAACATCCGCGATCTGGTGGGTCGAAGCATCCTGCTGGCGTGCCGGGCCAAGGACAACCGGGCGTCCTGCGCTATCGGCCCATGCATTCGCCTCTTCGATGATGGGTTCACGCTGAACGACGTCCGGAAGATGGTGCTGCAGATGCGGATCGCAGGGGATGACGGCTTCACGCTGACCGACACGCACGCGATGACCGACATCAGTCGGGATGTCACTGAACTGGTCACGCAGGCGATTGGACCGCACAATCAGTATCCGGATGGATTGCTCCTGTTCACGGGAACGAGCATCGCGCCGGCCCAGGACCGCGACGGACCGGGGAAGGGATTCACCCATCACGTGGGAGACGTGGTGAGCATCCGGACGCCGCTATTGGGCGCACTCGTCAATCGGGTGAATCATACGGATCGGATTGCGCCCTGGACATTTGGAGCCAGTCAACTCCTGAACAGCGTGTGCGCCCGCCAGCGCCGTTGAGTGGACCGCCGCGGGCCGTCCGTGTGTAGCCTGCAGGGATGAGGGGGATCTCGCATGAATGCAATCCGGGCGACACGGCGATTAGGGAAGGCCGGGCCGGAGGTGTCCATCATCGGACTCGGCTGTATGGGCATGTCGGACTTCTACGGCCCGGCGGATGAGACAGAGAGCCTCTCCACCATCCGTGCGGCGCTCGATGCTGGGATCACACTGCTCGACACCGGCGATTTCTATGGGATGGGGCACAACGAGCTGCTCCTGCGCGAGGCGCTGAAAGGCAGCCGCCGCGAGCGGCTGTTCATCCAGGTGAAGTTCGGGGCGCAGCGTGATCCAACGGGCGCCTTCCTGGGGTACGACGCGCGACCGGCGGCGGTGAAAACCGCACTGGCCTACACGCTCCGCCGGCTCAACACCGAGTACGTAGACCTCTACCAGCCCGCGCGCCTCGATCCCGCCGTGCCGATCGAGGACACCCTGGGTGCGGTCGCCGACTGCGTGCGGGCCGGGTATGTGCGCCATATCGGCCTCTCGGAAATGGGGGCCGATACGATCCGGTGCGCCCATGCGGTGCATCCGATTATCGCCGTCCAACTCGAATATTCATTGATGAGCCGTGGCCTGGAACGCGAGATCCTCCCCGCCGTGCGTGCCCTCGGCATTGGCGTCACGGCGTACGGCGTGCTCTCGCGTGGCCTCTTGAGCGATGCGCAGCGCAAGCCCCCCGCCGGTTCAGATTTCCGCGCCCACTTCCCGCGCTTTCAGGGTGAGAATCTCCAGCAGAACCAAGCGCTCGTCCAGGCCCTGCACCGGATCGCGACAGGGCGGGGCGTCACACCCACCCAGCTCGCCATCGCCTGGGTGCTCTCGCGCGGAGACGATATTGTGCCGCTGATCGGAGCCCGCACGCGGGCGCAGCTTTCGGAGGCGATGGGCGCGCTCGAGATCAGTCTGACCGCCGAGGAACTCGACCGGATTGCCCGCATCGTTCCGGCCGACCAGGTTGCCGGCACGCGGTACGGTCCGGCCCAAATGGCAATGCTGGACAGCGAACGCCCCGAATCGCAATCAGGAGGCCCCCTATGGAATACGTGCGCCAGGTGGATTTCGCAGCGATTGAGCGGAGCGGCGCTGACGAGCGCGTCACCCAGCCTCTGCTGGATTATGCCTCGGGTGCCCAGAGCTGTACGATCAATTGCATCAAGACCCCGGCGGGCGGGGGATCCCCGGCGGGCATGCACGTGCATGACGTCGATCAGATCTTCTACATCCTGCGGGGCACGATGCGGATCGAGATCGAAGGCAAGGAATACGATTGCGGGACCGGCTCGCTGATCGTGTTCCCGGCCGGCGTGCGCCACCGCAACTGGAACGCCGCGAGCGAGCCGACCGTCCACCTCGCCTTCAACACGCCGCTGCCCGATCCGAACAAACCGTTCGCTCGCTCGGTCTAGGACGGCAGATAGCGCCAGCATCTCGAGGGCGCGTCGCAATCCTCGTCATTTTGAATATGACCGTGTATATTGCGGTCACCTAGGTATGGAGGATTGTCCGGAGGGCACCGATGACGGCGCTGTGCCAAGGACCAGATCCCCATCCGCGCACGCCGCGCCTGATCGCCCCGCCCGGGACGACGGACGTGCATTTCCACCTATTTGGGCCTGCCGCGCAATATCCGTACGTTCCCGATCGAGAGTACACGCCGCCCGATGCGCTCGCCCCTGCCTGCCGCCATCTGTTCGACATTCTCGGGATTCAGCGCGCCGTGCTCGTGCAGCCTAGCGTGTACGGCGCCGACAACCGCTGCGCCTTGGACGGCGCACCCCAGCTCAAGGTCCCGTTCCGCGTGGTCGTCGTGGCGCCCTTCGAGTCTTCTGACGCCGAGCTGGCGCGCTTGCATGCGCAGGGTGCGCGTGCGGTGCGGTTCATCGTGGCGCATGCAGGCGGGCTGCCGCTTGGGGACCTCGAGCGATTTGCGGCCCGGTTGAAAGCCATCGGCTGGCATGTCCAGCTTCTGCTGAAAGCCCCCGATTTGGTCGCGCTCGAGCCGCGACTGGCCAATCTGCCAACCGATTTCGTGATTGATCACATGGGATTCATCCGCCCAAGCGAGGGTGGCGTGGAGCAGCCGGCATACCAGGCGCTGATCCGCTTGCTCCGATCCGGCCGGTGCTGGGTCAAGCTGTCCGGTGCCTATCGCCTCTCCACGGAATTTCCTCGATACCCGGACCTGGCTCCGTTCGCCCGCGGGCTGGTCCAGGCGCGGCCGGATCGCATTCTGTGGGGGAGCGATTGGCCGCACGCCGTCTTCAAGGGGCAGATGCCCAACACGACCGATCTGTTCGACTTGCTTCTGGACTGGGTTCCAGACGAGGCCACCCGGACCCGCATCCTGGTGGACAATCCGGCTCGGCTGTTCGGGTTCTGACCGCCCGATCTGTGCAGCGGCACGTATGCGGCTGTGGTGCGATTCGGACAAGGAGGGAAGGATGCGCAGACTGACGCGACGTGAGATGCTTCAAGGGGGTATCGGTGTAGCGGCCGTGGCAGGCACGACACTGTGGAGTTTTCCAGGGCGCCCGGCGCGCGCCGCTGCCCAGCCCACCGTGCTGAAATTGGGTCACGCGGACACGGCTCTGCACCCGGCGCATATGATCGCGACCCGCTTCGGCGATCTGGTGAAGGAACGCAGCGGCGGGTCGCTGGAGGTCCGGCCCTATCCGGTGGGCCAACTCGGCACGATGGCCAACGTCATGTCCGGCCTGACTACGGGCATCGTCGATCTGTCGATGACTGCCTCGGGATTCCTGGAGTCTTTCTTTCCCCAGGTGCAGGCGATTGACCTGCCGTTCCTGTTTAAAGATGTGGGTTCGGCGGAGCGACTGTTGGACGGGCCGATCGGGCGGGAGATCTTGAACGGCATGACGGTTAAAGGGATCTACGGGCTGACCTGGGGCCACTATGGCTGGCGCGAGACCGAGACCAGGGCGCATACCCTGAAGACGCCCGCGGACTTCAAGGGACTCAAGATCCGTGTGCAACCCGGGGCTGTGTTTTTCGCGATGTTCAAGGCGGTGGACGCCGTTCCCGTGGTGGTGGACCTCTCCGAACTGTACCTCGCGCTCTCGCAGGGAACGGTGAATGGCTACGAACTGCCGTTCTTGGCGGTCATCAGCAGCAAGCTGGTCGAGGTCACCAAGTATGTCGGCCTGACCAACCATGTCTACAACGCCGGCGCGTTGATGGCGAGCAAGGTCCGCCTGGATTCGCTCACGCCGAAGGAGCAGGAGATCATCCGCGAAACCGCCAAAGAGATTCAACCGTTCTGGCGGAAGACCATCGCCGAGAAATCGCTTGAGAACCGGCGCATGTGCGAACAGGCCGGATTGGTGATCACCGAGGTGGATTACCCCGCGTTCCAGAAGGCGATGGAGCCGGTCTACACCGAATTCCGCGCCAAGATCGGTCCCGAGTTCGTTGACAAGGTCATGCAAGCGGCGCGCAGCTAACATCCGCCAGCCACGGTGATCCCCCTCTGGGTGGGTCGCCGTGGCTGCTCGTGTTTTTGAGGGGACGCGTGCACACACCGGCCGAAGGATTGGGCGGAGCTGTTGACCAATCGCGCTGGCTGCAAACCCTGCGCGCTGCAATCGAAACGCCCCTCAAGGTGATCTTGGCGATCGCCCTGCTCGGCGAGTTGGGCATCGTGTTTGTCAACACCCTGATGCGCTCGTTTGCCGGCACGGCCCTGCTCTGGACCGATGAGACCGCGCAGATTGCCTTGTCCACGATGGCTTTTCTCGGTGGGGCGTTCGCGTACCGGCGCGGCGAGCATGCCTCGATTCGCATGCTGGTCAATGCGCTGCCGATTGCCGGGCAACGCATGTGCGACGTACTGGTGGATCTGGTGGTGACCACGATGGCCGTCGTGACCGGATGGAACGCCCTGCCGCTGCTCGCCGCCCGCTGGGAGGAGTTCACACCCATGCTGGAAATGCGGGCGGGATGGTACGTCGTCCCGCTCATCGTCAGCATGGTGTTGCTGGCCGTCACGGCCGTCGAGCGGCTCGTGTCCCGACATCGCTCCACCGCGCTCCTGGTGGGCGTGCCCTATGCCCTTCTGGCCGTCGCGGTCGCCCTGACCCGCGGCACGTGGCGGCCGTGGTTTGCCGGGGAAGCGGCGCTGACGGCGGGGCTGGTGCTGTTCTTCTGCCTGGTCCTGATCGGGTTGCCCGTCGCTTTTGGGCTGCTCTTTGGGGCGTTTGTCTATCTCTACGTCACGGGCATGGTCCCGCTCACCGCCCTGGCCCAGAATGCCGCAGACGGCACGACCAATTTTGTGCTGGTCGCTCTGCCATTCTTTATCTTTGCCGGCATGATCATGCAAAAGGGCGGGATCAGCCTGCGGCTCGTGCAGTTTGTGCACGCCCTGGTCGGACATTTTCGCGGCGGGCTGCTGCAGGTGATGGTCGTCAGCATGTACATCGTGTCGGGCCTGTCCGGCGCAAAGACCGCGGACGTCGCGGCGGTCGGATCGGTGATGCGCGACATGCTCCGCACGCAGGGCTACAGCATGGAGCAGAGCGCCGCAGTGCTTGCAGCGTCCGCAATCATGGGCGAAACGGTTCCGCCCAGCATTGCCATGCTGGTGCTGGGGTCGGTGACGACCTTGTCCGTCGGGGCACTATTCATCGCTGGGCTGATTCCTGCCGTGGTGGTCGCCGCTTGTTTAATGGCCCTGATCTATGTTCAAGCGCGCCGCTCGAACGCCCCGCGCGTGCCGCGCGCCACTGGCCGGCAACTTGCGTCGGCGTCGGTGTCCGGCGTGCTCCCCCTCATGATGCCCGTCATCCTGTTCGCCGGCATCCTGCTCGGGATCGGCACGCCGACAGAGGTCTCGTCATTCGCCGTCGTATACGGACTGGCGCTTGCCGCTGGCTACGGGGAGCTGCGTGGCCGGGAATTCTTGGAGAACGTGGTCAATTGCGCCTCGTTATCCGGCCTGATCTTGTTTATCCTCGCCGCGGCGTCGAGTTTTTCCTGGACGCTCAGTGTGGCGCAGTTGCCGCAGCGGCTGGTCGGTCTCCTGACGAGCGTGCATAATGACAAATGGCTGTTCCTGTTCGGATCCATCGTGCTGCTGGTGGTGATCGGATCCATTCTGGAGGGCCTGCCGGCTCTACTCATTCTTGCGCCGATCCTGATGCCGATAGCAGGGCAGCTGGGTGTGAGCCTGTTGCACTACGGGATCATCCTGGTCATTGCCATGGGCATCGGCATCTTCATCCCACCGGTGGGGATCGGCTTTTACGTCTGCTGCGCCGTCTGTGACACCACGATCGAGAAATCTGCCCGCGCGATGATCCCGTTCTTGATTGTGGTGTGCATCGGCCTGCTCGTCGTCACGCTCGTGCCGTGGTTCACGCTGTCGCTCCCGGCCAAGTTCAACCTCGCCGGGTGACGGGCTGATGAAAAAGGCCGGACCCGTCCTATGGACGGGTACCCCGCTGCGTTGGTTCGCTCGCGTGGCGCTGCGGCGCACCCATCGGAATGGGTACCCGGCTAAGTACGCCTCGCACCCCGCACCGCTTGCCGCCTTGCATTTTGACCTTCTTGATCAGCCCGGGAGTCGAATAGATCTTGCGGCAAACGTGTATCAGAAAGGCCTATCGGTTGTAGCCCGCCACGTAGCGCGCGATGCTCATGCCCAGCCGTCCCTCGGCCATCGCGTTGTCCACGGCCCGAAGGATCCATCCTTCCACCCGCTGCGGCTCGACGCCGGCCATGAGCGTGCGGCTGTGAACCAGATGCACGAGATCGAACGGCAGCTTTGTCTGCAGGCACAGCGCCGTCGCATAGACCGCGTGCGTCAATCTCTTGCCGATCTCCGGTTTCTCGTAGCCATTTTTGCTCAACTGGTATTCGAGCGGTTTGCTGGCATCATGCGGCAGGGCGGCAGCTAGAATGTGCTGCAAGCTCCGATTCAGGTCAAATCTGCGATTGGCGTGTGGGGCCCGGTGAAGCTAGCCACCGGACGCAAAGACTGAAGACAGCCGGGGCAGGGGTGCCTTGACTCCGCATCGGGAACACTATAGCATTCCATCTGCTCCCTCCCGAGAAGAGGCAGCCAATGGACCGCCCGCTCCAGGATGCGATTCATCACATTACGAACCAGCTCGTCGAGAAGTACCGGCCCGAGCAGATCATCCTGTTTGGTAGTGCGGTCCGAGGAGACTGGCAGGCAGACAGCGATGTGGATTTCCTGGCGATCAAGCGCGAGTGTCCGCCGAGCGGCCGGGAGCGCATCCGAGCGCTCCAGCGCCTGATTCGTCGGAACGTGGCGGTGGATGTTTTGGTCTATCGCCCCGAAGAAGTGGCTGAACGATTGGCCCTGGGAGATCCGTTCCTGGCCGCCATTTTGCGCGAGGGCAAGGTTCTGTATGGTTGATCCCCGGATCGTGCAGGGGTGGATGGACAAGGCTGGGGAGGGCTTCGCGTTCGTCAACCTGCAAGAGGGAAAGCCCTTTTTCTCTCAGATCCGCTTTCATTTCCACCAGGCGACGGAGAAGTACCTGTAAGCCTTCATCGTCGCCAGGGGTCTCGAGTTTCGAAAGGTCCACGATCTTGTCTTGCACCAGACGATCTGCGCGGAGCACGAGCCTGCAGCAGAGGAGTTGCGTGACGCGTGCGTCTTCTTGACCGCGTTCTATGTCGACACACGGTACCCCGTCCACTGGCCCACGCACTATTCTCTGGAAGAGGCGCAGCAGGCGTAACAGGCTGCGAAGGTCATCCAACAGTGGGTGGTACGCCGGTTGCCATCCTCGCGCGGGGTCTAGCCGCGTGCGTCCTTGAGTGCAAGTTTGGGGCGGCGTTTCGCTCTCCGCATGATTCGGTGCGAAACAGGTGTCCGACCGTGGCCTTGAACTGCCTGGTCTCGCTGCGGTTTCACGTTGATCAGCGACAGGGCTGGTCAGGGGGCATGCCGTGTGCCCATGCGCCGTGCGTGGTCGACATCCGATGCACGAGCTCCCAGTGGCTTCGAGAGATCCTCACCCATGTGCGGGCTGCACCCCGGGCAATGCCGGGCGACCTCGAAAACAGATTCTTCTCACCGACCTAGCCTGCCAGCACCGAGCTAGGGGAGAAAGGGCATTGCGATCATGGCAGACACGCCCGTCCCACCCAAGAAACTCTCGGAGAAGAACACCAAGCAGGAGATGCTGGACGCCTACCGCACCGTGGTGCGGCAACTTGAGGACAAGCGCGCGGCCGAGCTGAATCCGGAGAAGCGCCTCAAGGAGAAACAAGCCGAGGAAGCCGTGACGGTGGCCGCCGGGCTGGCGCCGGACGGCGTGGAACAGGCGCTCGGCACGCTGAAGGTCGAGGTCGGCAGGAGTCTGGCCGAGATTGCCGAGCGGATGGCCGGGGAGGTGGCCCGGTTCCGGGCGGTGCAGAAGGCGATCGAGAGCAAGGAGCAGGAAATCGAGGAACTTTACGGGATTGAAAAGGCGGCCACGAGCCTCGCCGCGCTGATCGAGGCCCAGAATCAGAAACGCCGGGAATTCGAGATCGAACTCGGGCGGCAGAAGGAGCAGCTGACCCGAGAGATCGAGGCCACGCGTGCAGAATGGGAGAAAGAGAAGAAAGGCCACGAGGTTGAACTTCGCGAGCGCGACGCGCTGGAGAAGAAAGCCCGTGAACGCGACAAGGAGGAGTTCACCTATCTCTTCAAGCGGGAGCAGCAGGGTGCGCGGGACAAGCTCACGGACGAAAAAGCCGCCCTCGAAAAAGAGATCCTCGCCAAACGGGAATCTGGAGCCAAGGAGTTAGCGGAGCGCGAGCGGGCCGTGGCGGCGCAAGAGAAGGAGCTGGCCGAGCTCCGGCAGAAGGTCGCGGCCTATCCCAAGGAATTGGAAACGGCGATAGCGAAGGCCGTCAAGGACGTAGCCGATCGGCTGAAGCTGGATGCAAAGAGCCAGGAAGACCTACTGCGCAAGGAATTCGAGGGGGACCGCAACGTCTCGGCCGCACGCATCGAAGCGCTAGAGAAGATCAGCAAGGATCTGAGCGACCAGAATGCGAAGCTGGCCAAGCAGCTCGAAGCCGCCTACCAGAAGGTCCAAGAGATTGCCGAGAAGGCGATCGAAGGCTCTGCGCAAGCCCGATCGCTGGCGGACCTGCAAAAGCTCCTGACGGAGCAAGCCCGGAAGTCTTCGCCGGAAAAGGCTTGAGTCCGACCCAATCGTCGTCCCATTATCTTATGGGCGCATGACCTTCCTCGTAGCGGTCGGCCCGGAGGCGTGGATAGCAACATCGCCCAATGGGAGGGGAGCAGAGAACCTTACACTGTACCAATGATCCAGTAAGTAGTTGATTCGCAAGGACTGCTATTGGTTCTCAAAATCCCGCGGACTTCGGTCCATCAGGGTTCGATTCCCTCCCCGGCACCCAAAGTGCGCAAACTACTCTTCGCGGTTTTCCGCAGCGCGTTAATGCGCGGCCAACGGCCCTCGTCCGTCCGACCGTCCGGTAGCGCGGTAGCATACGGCCGTTCTGATCAAACCGCCATTGAAACCGCAAGACCTCTCAAAATCCGAGCACGGGCTTGCGGTAGCTTAGGATAACGCGGGTTAGGGTCCCGAGCGGGATTTGCAGGCCTTTAGAAAGTGGAGATCCGGGGAATCGTTCGCGGGTAAGTAGCTGAACTGATGTGGATTCCAGGGGGATTTGCAGGGGGGATTTGCAGGCCTTTAGAAAGTGGAGATCAAGGGGTGGTGTAGTGATAGGGGCATGTTTCTCGTTATGAGTAACATACATAAGGTCGGACAGTGGACGCGCAGACTTTCTTCAACTATGCTCTGCCGGATTTGATGTCTTCGTCCCAGGTAGTCTTTAGCAGTCTGCCTCACCGCCAGAGTAGAGGACGACAGTCCCGTGAAGTTGTTGCTCGATGTCGGCGTCCTGATGGTCAATGTTTTGACGATGGCTGCGGTCGGCATGGACCTCGAGGGGCGGCATTTCCGCGAGGTGATGCACAAACTGCCCCTCCTCGTGATTGCCCTGGTAGCGCAGACGATCGGGCTCCCTTTGATCGGCTGGGCCATTCTGCAGATAATGGGATTGCCCCCGCACATTGGTGCGGGAATTTTGCTCGTCGCCGCTTGCCCGATCGGCAATATCGCGAATTTTTATTGCCTCGTGGGCCGGACGAATCTCCCGCTCTCGGTGGGTCTGACCGTCGCCTCCATCGCGGTCTCGCTAGGGACGATGCCCCTGACCTTTGCGGGGTATGGCATCCTGCTGGGTGAGCAGTTCGCCCTGGCGACGCCGGCGCCGCGCCTCGTCCTGAATGTCTTCCTTATGCTGGTCATGCCCGTGCTCGGCGGCATGGTCCTGCGGCGAAACGTGCCTGTGTTCGTTGCCCGCTATACGCGTTCGATCCAGCTGACGGGCCTCGCCGGTGTCGCGTTCTTGCTACTCGCGATCCTCGTCAACCAGCGCGCGCAGATCGCGACCGAGTGGCCGCAGACGGTGACGGTCAGCGCGCTCTTCATGGGTCTCGCGCTCGCCGGTGGACTGGCGTGCGGCCGCCTGCTGCGGCTCGCGCCAACCGATGGGCTCACGATCGGCATCAGCTGCGCGGTCCGGAGCGTCGCGCTCGCGCTGGCGGTCGCCATTACCGTGCTCGATCGGGTCGAGTACGCGGCGTTCGCCGCCGTGTACTTCCTCATCGAAATCCCGCTACTCCTGATTGTCGCCGGCGTCGCGCGGCGGCGGACACAGACTCCGGAGAGCCTGGGACGATCCGGCCAGGTGACGACACAATGATCTTGTCCGACATGTCGCCGCACGAGGACCTCGAGGCGCGGCTCCGGTTCGAGACTTTGCTGGCCGACATCTCGGCCCGCTTCGTCCATGTGGCGACGGACCAGGTCGATGCCGAGATTCGCCTCGCCCAGCAGCGCATCGTGGAGGCGCTCGACCTCGACCGGTCCGCGCTCTGGCAACGCCCGGAGCGGGAACCAGACACGCTCAGGCTCACGTCGCTTTACGAGGCGGGCCGGCCCGTCGTGGAGCGCGCCAACTGGGAACTGCTTGCCAGCACGCAATGGTTAGGGGACACCGTCCCGGCGCTCCTCGGCATGGACGCCAGAGCCTTCTTTCCGTGGGTGTGCGTCCGGCTGTTGCGGGGGGAGCGGCTGGTGATCTCCCGCCTCAGCGATCTCCCGCCGGAGGCCGCCCGGGACGTCCAAATCTTCCAAAAATCCGGCGCCAAATCGACGGTGTTGGTACCGCTCCTGTCAGGCGGCACCGTCATTGGTGCCTTGAGCTTTGTGATGGTCCGGGAAGAGCGCGCCTGGCCGGATTTCCTCGTCGAGCGATTCGCCCTTATAGCGCGAGTCTTCGCCGATGCGCTCACCCGCAGCCGGGCCGACCAGGCGCTGCGCGTCAGCGAGACGCGCCTGAACGTCGCAGCCACCTCGGCCGGTGCGCGCCTGTGGGAGCTGGACATGCGCACGGGGCAGCTCTGGATCATGCAGGCGGCACGGGCCCGCTACCAGCTAACCCCCGAGGAGGAATGGACATTCGAGCGTTTCCTCGCGCTCGTCCATGCCGAAGATCGCGGACGCGTCCGGGAGAGTGTGGACAGCCTTCAGCCCGGCCAGGATCTCCACCTCGAGTACCGGGTCCTGCGCCCGGACGGGGGGCTGGAATGGGAGGGCACGTGGGGGCACCTGCACCCCGGCATCGCCGGCGACTCGGACCGCCTGCTCGGGGCGTCGATTGACATCACTGAGCACAAGCGCAAGGACGAAGCGCTTGAGGCGCAGCTCGGGGAGATCAAGGCGCTCAAGCAGCAGCTCGAACGGGAGAACGTGTCGCTCCGGGACGAGGTCCGGGTGCTCTCGCCGCACGTCGGCCTCGTCGGCAAGAGCGCGGCCATGCGCCAGGTGATCGCCCAGGCCGCGCAGGTCGCGCCGACGGGGTCGACGGTCGTCATCCTGGGCGAGACCGGCACGGGAAAAGAGCTGATCGCGCGGGCCATTCACGGCCAGAGCCGGCGCAAGGATCGGCCGCTCATCACCGTCAATTGCGCCTCGCTGCCCCCCGCCTTGATCGAGGCGGAACTCTTCGGTCGGGAGAAGGGGGCCTACACTGGCGCGGTCAGCGCCATGGCAGGGCGGTTCGAACTGGCCGACGGCGGGACATTGTTCCTGGACGAGATCGGCGAGCTGCCGCTCGAGGTGCAGGCCAAGCTCCTCCGCGTCCTCGAGGACGGACATTTCGAGCGCCTCGGATCTCCCAGGTCAATCGCCGTGGACGTCCGCATCATTGCGGCAACCAATCGGGACCTCCATCGGGAGGTCCAGGCGGGCCGATTCCGGAGCGATCTGTACTTCCGGCTCAACGTGTTCCCGATCACGATTCCGCCCCTCCGGGATCGGCCCGAGGACATCCCCGATCTCGTCTGGACCTTCGTGCGCCATTTCGAAAAGCAGATGGGCAAGTCCGTAAAGACCATCCCGAAGCGGAGCCTCCAGGCGCTCGAAAACCACCTGTGGCCCGGCAACGCCCGCGAACTCCGCAACGTGATCGAGCACGCGATGATCATCAGCGCGGGATCGACCCTGGAAATCAACACCGCCTACCTTCCTGCCTCCGCCGACCCGAAAGTCCCGCGGGGGGAGAACTTGGGCGCCCTTGAGCGGGAGCACATCCTGAAGGTTCTCGAAAAAACGGGGTGGCGGATCACAGGCAAGGGCGGCGCGGCCGAACTCCTCGGCCTCAAGCGCACGACGTTGCATGCCCGGATGAAGAAGCTGGGGATCCACCGCCCCACTAGGTAGTGTCAATCTCGTCCTGTTTTTGACATTCTGTCAATATATCGACAGTATTCCTGCAACCCGCTCTCGCCCTGGCACCTCCACGCACCAGCCAGTTTTTCCACGAATTCAATGACTAAGCGCAGGTATTAACGTTCACGTCCGCAGTGGTACGCTCTTCGCTATGCGATCGGGCATCTCTTGAACTGACCGAGGTAGGAGCGGTGAGACCCGTGAACGCCACGCAACCCATCACAGGGCTCGGCCCCAGGATATGGTTGGACCGATTGACGCGAGACCACCTCACGCGTGGAACGCTCCAGCGGTACATCGATGAGGGATTGGTCGAAGGAGTCTCCTCGAGCCTCGGGGCCTTGGCCGACGCGATTAGCGAGTCTCCGGCATACGATGCCGCGATCAAGCAGGCCCATGCACAGAAGCAATCGACCGAAGAAACCGTCCTCGAACTGACGCTCGCAGATGTCACTGCCGCCGCCGACCTGCTCCGGCCGCTGTACGATCGCACCGGCGGCGAACGCGGGTGGGTGTCGATGGACATCTCTCCATCGCGCACCGCGCATGCTGCGGGGATAGTGGCCGTGGCCAAAGATCTGGTGACCCGGGCCGCTCGCCCCAACTTGTTTATCAAGATCCCCGGCAATGCCCGGAGCCTTCCGGCCGTTGAGGAGGCGATCTTCGCAGGCGTCCTCGTGCACGTCACCCTGCTGTACTCGGCCGAGCAGTACTTCGCCGCCGCGGACGCCTTCCTTCGCGGAGTCGAGCGGCGCCTCGCGGCCGGGGCGTCGCCCCAGGCGGAGTATGTCGCCTCGCTGCATGTGGGACCCTGGGCGGCTGCCAGATCCCGCGTGCCGGCCGATCTGGTCACGCCACTCGCTACGGCCGTGGCGCAGCGCACGTACGCAGTCCATCGGAAGCTGCTGAATTCCGGCCGCTGGCAGCAGTTGGCGAGTGCCGGGGTTCGTCCGCATCGGCTGGTGTGCGTCGGTACGACGACGGCGAATGATTCACATGCCCTGGTCGTTTTGATGGACGGCGGCGAAGCCGGAGGCATTGGCTTGACGAGCCCTGGGGGTTGGGACGACGCATTGGCCCACTGCGAACGCACCGGCGTCGACGTGTACGCCTTGGCCGCCCGTTTCCAGGACGAGGGGCTGCGGTCATTCGAGAGATCGTGGGAGGCGCTGGTAGCGGCGATTCGATGGAAACGCGCCGCCCTGGCCTCCACCCAGTAGGCGTGCACGTTCACCGCTTCCAACCGGCGAACTTTCACGGGAGCGCACATCATGGACACAGTGTGGAAGTGGAAGCTGATCAGCGTGAGTGGATTGATTCTGGCCCTGCTTGCGACGGGGTGCAGCACCGTTCCCGCCAACATGTGGGCGGGTGGCCCCACACTGTCTCCGTCCCCGTCGCGGACAAGCTCCTCAATGGGGGCATGTGCCGGCGGGGCCGCATACGGCTCGCGGGGGCCGTGCGGACCCCAATCGCTGTCGGTGTGGTAGCGAAGGCGGCGGGGATCGGAACGAACAATAGAAAGTCGTGTTCCGCGGGAGAATGCTATGGCGGCTAAGCGCGTGATGCACCTATGGCGAGACGGCATCCGTCACCCGGGGCAAGGCGGCCTCCGAAGGACCCTGGCCGTGCTCGCCGTGCTGTTCCTCCTCACCTCGACCTGGAGTGCAGCAGCCGATACTGACCCGCACCGCCAGGACGAGATCATGGCGACACAGATCAGCCGCGTCCTCCCCGCCGTGGTGGGTATCCTCGCCGAGGTGGGCGCCGAAGTCACCGTCCGCTGCGGGCCGGGGGACGTCCGCACGGTGCAGGCGGACCCCGAGA
>DATJQT010000338.1:0-2743 GCA_035505475.1 Vulcanimicrobiaceae bacterium | reverse complement strand
ACAATAACCAGCCTGGTCGAGCCCGAGGTGCTCACGCTGCCGCAGGCCGTCGCCCGCCTCACGGCCGATCCGGCCCGGATCTTCCGCCTGCCCAAGGGCACACTGTCGGAGGGGGCGGACGCGGACGTCACCATCGTCGATCCCCGCCGCGAATGGACCTACGACGTGCGGCAGTCTGCCTCGAAGGCGC
Organism: Vulcanimicrobiaceae bacterium; assembly: GCA_035505475.1. Taxonomy (GTDB): domain Bacteria; phylum Methylomirabilota; class Methylomirabilia; order Methylomirabilales; family 2-02-FULL-66-22; genus 2-02-FULL-66-22. The sequence continues at coordinate 2,553 of DATJQT010000338.1, read as the reverse complement.
GTAATTCCCCGTTCCACGGCTGGAAGCTGCGCGGCCAGGTGCTGTGCACGATCGTCAGCGGCAAGATCGTCTGGGAGCTGCAAGGATGAGCAGGCCAGCGCTGCTGGTCCTGGCCGACGGGACTGTGTTCGAGGGCCAGGCGTATGGCGCAGACGGCGAGGCCGTGGGCGAGGTCGTGTTCAATACTTCGATGAGCGGGTACCAGGAAATTCTGACCGACCCCTCCTACAAGGGCCAGATCGTCACGATGACGTATCCCTTGATCGGCAATTACGGCGTGAACCCGGAAGATATCGAGTCGCGCCGCCCGTTCGTGGAAGGGTTCATCGTGCGCGAGGGGAGCGTCCTGGCCAGCAATTGGCGCTCGACCATGCCGCTCGACGCCTATCTCGTGGAGAAGGGTATCGTCGGCATTCAAGACATTGACACGCGGGCGCTGACCCGACACATCCGCGATCACGGTGCGCAGGAAGGCGTGATCTCGACTATTGATCTCGACCCGCAGAGCCTGACGACAAAGGCGAAAGCGTCGCCGGGCCTGATCGGCCGTGACCTGGTCAAAGAGGTGACCTGCGCAGAGGCCTTCACCTGGACCGAGGGCGTCTGGGAATGGCCGCGGGGATACGGCGGTGAAGCGCCGAGCGTCGAGTCTCGAGCGCCGAGTCCCGCAAAACCGCAGGAAGGACAACTCTCCCTATTCGCCACAGAGCGCACGGGGCAGTCTCGGCGTCCGGCGTCCGGCGTCCGGCGTTGCAAGGTCGTCGCCTACGACTGCGGCATCAAATTCAACATTTTACGTCAGCTCGTCAGTAGCGGGTGTGAAGTTACGGTTGTGCCGGCGGCCACGTCGGCCGAGACGGTGTTGGGACTGAACCCCGACGGGATCTTCCTCTCCAATGGGCCGGGGGATCCGGAGGGCATGCCGTATTTGATCGCTGCCGTCCGCCAGTTGATCGGCGCGAAACCGATTTTCGGCATCTGCCTCGGACAGCAGATCATCGGCCTGGCCCTAGGTGGGCGGACGTACAAGTTGAAGTTTGGGCACCACGGTGCCAATCAGCCGGTCAAAGATCTGACGACCGGCCGGGTGGAAATCACGGCCCAGAATCATGGGTTCGCGGTGGACATGGATTCGTTCCGGGACGCCTCGCCCGACCTGCGGCACGGCACGGCCGAGGATGTTGTGCTCACGCACGTCAACTTGAACGACGGAACCTCCGAGGGATTGATGCATCGGCGACTGCCGCTCTTTGCCGTGCAATACCACCCGGAAGCCTCCCCCGGCCCGCACGACGCCAACTACCTGTTTGAGCGCTTTGTCGGCATGATGGCCGGGCAACCTGTGGGGCGAGAGCTGGAGAGGTAAGCGGTGCCGAAGCGGACAGACATTCGCACCATCCTGGTCATCGGGTCGGGACCGATCGTGATCGGCCAGGCCTGCGAGTTCGATTATTCCGGGACGCAGGGCTGCAAGGCCCTGCGCGAGGAAGGGTATCGGGTCGTCCTGGTGAACAGCAACCCGGCGACGATCATGACCGACCCCGAGTTCGGCGACCGGACCTACATCGAGCCAATCACGCCCGAGGTCGTGGGGCGGATCATCGAGCGCGAGCGGCCCGAGGCGCTCTTGCCGACGCTGGGCGGGCAGACGGCGCTCAATACCGCCGTGGCCCTGGCCGAGGGCGGAGTGCTCGACCGCTACGGCGTCGAGCTGATCGGGGCCAAGCTTCCTGCCATCAAGAAGGCAGAGGACCGGGAACTGTTCAAGGACGCGATGGCGAAGATCGGCCTGGAGGTGCCCGAGAGCGGCTACGTCCGGTCATTGCCAGAGGCCTTGGAGGTCCTGGAGCGAGTTGGTTACCCGGCCATCATCCGTCCGTCGTTCACCTTGGGCGGCATGGGCGGCAATGTCGCCTACAACCGGGAAGAGTTCGAGGAACATGTGCAATGGGGCCTCAGCCTGAGCCCTGTCCATCAGGTCCTGATCGAAGCGTCCGTGCTCGGCTGGAAGGAGTATGAGCTGGAGGTCATGCGGGACCTGAAGGACAACGTGGTCATCATCTGCTCGATCGAGAACTTCGACCCGATGGGCATCCACACCGGGGATTCGATCACGGTGGCGCCGGCCCAGACCCTGTCCGACAAGGAATACCAGGTGATGCGCGATGCGGCGATCGCCATCATCCGCGAGATCGGGGTGGACACCGGCGGCAGCAACATCCAGTTCGCGGTCGATCCGCGGACGGGCCGGATGGTCGTGATCGAGATGAATCCTCGCGTCTCGCGCAGCTCGGCGTTGGCGAGCAAGGCGACCGGGTTTCCGATCGCAAAGATCGCGGCCAAGCTGGCGATCGGCTACAGCCTGGACGAGGTCAGGAACGACATCACGCGCGAAACGCCGGCCAGTTTCGAGCCGACCATCGACTACTGCGTCGTGAAATTTCCGCGCTGGGCCTTCGAGAAATTCCCCGGCGCCGACGACACGCTCACCACGCAAATGAAATCGGTGGGCGAGGCGATGGCCATCGGCCGCACCTTCAAGGAGGCGCTTCA
>DATJQT010000337.1:0-1295 GCA_035505475.1 Vulcanimicrobiaceae bacterium | reverse complement strand
GCGGGCGGCCGTTGCTCGCATGCCGGAGATGATTCTCCTGTCGGACGTCCCGGGACGCCAGCGGTGGAGAGTTCCTGCCATAGAGTCCAGGCCGCGCCTCGCCGTGGCGGTGGAACTTGCGCTCCGAAACGAGTCGGGGGCTCTGCTGGTCAAGGTGAATCCGCTGACCGGACGGATCCTGCTGAAATGGCATCCGTCGCAAAGACCACCCGAGATCCGCTCCATCGTCCGCAAGGCCCTCGCTAAGGGTCCCGTCAGCATCGCGGTTTATCAGAAGCGGCGCGGCACACCCGACCCCAAAGTTCGGAATCTGATCCGCAAACTCGTGCTTGGCGGCGTCAAACTGACGCTGATTCTCTTTAGCCGTGTCATCTGGGGCGCCGCCGCGAGCGGTCCCCTGGCTGGACCGATCATGGTGATGTCGATTTCCGGCACACTCATCACCGGATTCGACTTTCTGAGGGCTCTGTTCCGCACTGTGACCGGCCGGAGGGGAATCACCACCGGCACTCTGATTGGTGCGGCGACATTGTCGAGCATTGCGCTGAGCGAAAACGTTACCGCGCTGATCGTGATCTGGCTTTTGAATCTCGGCGAGTACCTGGAAGAGGTGACGCTCCGGCGCACGCGGGCGGCGATTCGAGACCTGCTCTCAACCGATGACGAAGAGATTTGGGTGTCAGTCAACGGCATCGAGGTGTCGATGCACGCGAAAGACGTTCATCGCGGGGCAATCGTGGTGGCACGCGCCGGCCGGAAGATCCCCGTGGATGGGGTAATCGAATCCGGCGAGGCGACCATCAACGAAGCGCCCATCACCGGCGAGAGCATGCCGGTGATTCGATTCGCCGATGACTCCGTGTACGCCGGAACCATCCTGATGGCGGGGACAATTCGCATCCGGGTTACAGGGGTCGGCAGTCAGACCGTGGTAGGTAAGCTCATCGAGCGGGTGGAACTGGCGCAGGCCTTGCGCCCCCAGATTCAGACCATCGGGGACCGATTCGCCAGGAAAGTTGTCCCTTCCTCGTTCCTGGCCGCGGGGCTCGTCTTGCTGGTTACACGAGACCCGCGGCGGGCTCTCACCATGCTCCTGGTCGCGTGTCCCTGCGCGGCGGGTCTGGCCACGCCGACCGCAGTAAGCGCCTCCATCGGGAACTGCGCCCGGCGCGGCATCCTGGTCAAGGGCGGAACGCACATCGAGTCCATGGCTTCCCTGAACACGGTGGCTTTCGACAAGACCGGCACTCTAACCGAGAGCCAGCCGACCGTGAGCCGGGTGATTCCGTGCGCGC
>DATJQT010000336.1:0-30413 GCA_035505475.1 Vulcanimicrobiaceae bacterium | reverse complement strand
GAAGCCGAGGCCGACCGCCTGATGAGCGAACGGTTCCATGGGAGGGACCGGCGGGCCTTGCCGCTGGATTCGCTTGAATGACCGCTCTTTCAGTCCTCGCGCAATAAGTCCGCCTCCGCGGTCGGGCGCACGCGGCCCAGGCGCGGGAAGATGCGCGTCACGGTGTGCTCGTGCTCGGCCGCCGAGCGAGCCGCTCCCAGATGCTCACGCGAGCATTGGGGCCCGGATCAGAAGCGTCCTTTCATCCGAGCTGCGGCCCGCCGCTTAAAGCCGGGGCAGTTCGCGCCCAGCTGAAGAAGCACGAGCTCGAGGGGCTCGGAATACGGATTTCGAGTTAGCTGGATTGACCCAAGACTCTGCGTTGGCCGCGGGCTGCCCCACTGTTCCCCGGCCCGCCCCCGCCGGGCAAGGCCCCAACGTCACCCGCTTACCCCAAGGAGGAACCCATGCCGAACATATCCATCGATGGGCCGAGGATCGCCGACCTCGCCAAGAAACGGGAGCTGGTCCGGACCGTCACCGACGCCGCCGTCAAGGCCTTCGGCCTGCCCCGGCAGACCATCGTGATCCTGCTCAAGGAGAACCCGCCGGAGAACGTCGCCATCGGCGGCGAGCTGCTGGTGGACCGCACGCCGGAAGGTCGACGCGGGTCTTGACCACGGATCTCACGGTTGGGCACGGAGGTGTTTTCCGCCGCCCATTCCGAAGCCGGATTCCGCTGGGTTCGTCCAAACCGCGGTGCTCCGGCAGACACGCCCCCCGGCCCAGCGATCGTCACCACCCCGGCCCTGTCGAAAACCGCGCCGGGGACGTGGCCGGCAACCTCATTCCGGATCCGCAGCCTTCCCCGACGCCGCATTGCGTCCGCGGGCATTGCCCAGATCCGCGTCTTTGGGGGCGGCCGCGGCTTTGACCTGGAAGAACGTCGCGTAAACCGATTTGCCAAGCCCCTCAGGCACCTCGTGAAAAACAATGAAGGTGTCCGGCGCAAGCACGGCGAGATAATCGTACGCCCCGGAGGAGCCGAATTGCATGGCGCCCTTCCACGTCAGTCCGTTGTCCGCGGAAAATATAACCCAGTTTCCCGGGCGACTATAGGTGCAGACGATGACGCCGTCGCCCAGCACCCCCAGAGCCGGACAAACTCCACGATCAGCGATCTGCGCCGGGAGGGTCCAGGTTTGGCCGAGATCGTGCGAGCGCGCACAATAAAGCGGTGTGGGGAAAAGCACGGCCGCTCCCCCATTGCGGCCACCGGATCGCATGACACAAAGCAGGTCTCCGTTGGGGGCCCGGGCGAGATCGGCTTCGCGAAACCCCTCCTGCGTCACCGCCGGTACCGCAGTCAAAGTTTCGGTCTGTTCGTTCGGCAGACTCCGGCCGGCCAACGGATGGCCCTCGGGGATTCCCCGCCCCAGCATGCGATCGTAGGCCACGAGCACAGGATGCCCCCAGGTCCGTCCCCGGTCGTCGGAGAACACCACGACGGTGCGGTATTTGCGCTGTCCCAGTTCGGGCGGGTACCCGTCGCAGAGAATCGAATCCCCGCGGTAGTTCCCATACATGGTCGCGATCAAGCGCCCGCCGGGAAGCTGCAGGATGCCGTGATGGAATAGAAACCCATCGACGACGTCGCCCCCGCCGAGGCTGGTCGGCCCTGCCTCCGGAAGATCGAGCACCGCCTGCTCCGCCTGCTGCGATTGCCAATCGTCTAAGGAACGGCGCAATTTCAGGGTGAAGCGTCCGTCGGGGCGGCGCTGCGATTTGGAATCGATGCTCAAGATTTCGTCGTGGCCGAGGTCGATCGCCACCTTTTCGCCCGGTCCCGGCGGGCCGGGCACCCAGGTCTTACCGCCGTCGGCCGACCAGCGGGTGCCGGCGCCTTGGCCGACGACGATGCGTCCGTCAGAGAACCGAAAGGCCAGCGCTGATTTCACGCCGGGAACAAGGACCGAGGGCCCGCGAGTAACGGTGATGCCATCAAATGAGACGGCCAGAGGATAGCCATCGTCCGCGGCGGACAGACAGACGACCGCGACAAGGCCCACAAGCAAAGTGAGTGCTTTCACAGTACGTCGAAACCGAACAGGCGGGCATCGGTCAGCTCAAACTCGAGGCGGACCGCTTGTCCGGACAGGGAAGTCAAGGGCCGGGTCCACGGAACGGGGATCGCCGGGGCGTCGCCGGTTAGATCGCACCAGTCAAAGCCGGTCAGCGGCTGGGAATTCACATCGAGAAGCCGCACCCGGAGGCGGCCGACCACCTGGGCGTTGACGGTCAGCGAGGCGCCCTCCAGAAGCAGCGGTTTCGTCACCAAGCGGCCAGGATTCAGGTCCGCCTCCCGGGCCACGTACCGGTCCCGGGGCATGATCGCCAATCCGATCTGGCGCTCGTCAAACCGCGCGACCTTGTGGCCCCGTTTGTACCCGCCGTAGTACACGTAAGTCTGATCACCGACGACCAATTGATCATCCCCCCAAGCCATCGCGTGATCCCAACGAGCAGGGTCCGGGTCATTGACCAGGAACGGCTGATCGTCCCGCTGCCAATGCCGCCCGTCGCGGGTCCAAGCCAGGACCGTGTAGCCGAGGCCGGCCGCCTTGCGATTGAGGTCGCCCATCTCGGCGGCGGTTTTCCCGGGCGTTGCATTAAGGTCGTCCCGCAAAACTTTGACGAGACCGATGAGCAGGTCGCCCCGAGCCAAGACGCCCGCCATGGCATAGAACTGCGTTTCGCCCTGCTCGATCGGTGCCCCGATCTTGGGTTCAATGATCGGCCAATTCTCCTCCCAGTGCAGCAAATCGTGGCTCGCGGTCTCAAAAGGGATGCGCCGCTTTCCCCCCCACCGGTCGCGGGCCAATACGACTGATCCGATCGCGATGTACTGTTTTCGGATCGGATCCCAGTGAATCGAGTCGATATCATGGTTGTGCGGCCAAACCGTTTTGGGCGTGAGCATGCGCCACTGCAGACCATCGGCGGACACCGCGATCTTCATCCCGTCGCCCTCATGAAATGCATAGGCATAACGCTGATCGGCCGGGACAAAAGCCTTGCCACGGTCCAGCACCGATACTCCGAACCGGATCTTCTGGGGGTCGGCCAGGACCCGGTGGGGACGAATCCAGTGGATGCCATCGTTCGAATCCATGCAGGCCAAGTGCGATTGCACCTCGGATACCGGCGTGGCATACCAGACGCGAAACCGGCCGGTGTCCGGGTCGCGCAGAACTGCGACGTACGGCTGAAAGTTGTCGTCGCCGCCCGCGCCGCCGGTAATCACGGGATCCGGCAGTTTGGCCGGGCGGTTGACGGTTCGAGTCAGGAACGACTGATCGCTGACCAGGTAGTCGTCGATGAAAAGCTGCGGACCGGGGCCGATGCGGATGGCGGCGTCCGGAGCGCCCGCCGCAACGAGCGTCACGGGATGCAGCGCCAGGACAGACAACAGCATCGATGGCGCGGCCGACAGGAGGCGGATCGGGAGCACTCGGTTCATGGTCGAACTGACTTCGATTGCGTGAGCCCGGCCCGCGCCTCAGAAGCCTGGATATGCGGGCATCAGGTGCAGCGCCGGATCGGATTCCGCCGCCGCCAGGTCTCCCCACACGGTGATTGCGTCCGTTTGGTTCGTCGCCACCACGGTCCAGTTGTCGCCACGCCACACGACACGACCGGCCAGCGTGCCGGCGTCCCCCAGCGTTCCCTTGAGGCGGATGACGGTCTGCCCGCGACTCGGATCGAACGTGGCGGCCGCGACGACCGCGCTCGGGCCATCCGTGGCCGGCAGGCCTTCCTGGATGGTGTTTCCAGCCAGGACCGGCTGGGCACCCCCATTCTTATTCAACACCATGATGGCGCCCCCTTGGTTGCGCAGGAGCTGGTTGTTTTCGACCCGTGACGGCTGAAAGTAGCTGAAGCTTTGTCTCAGGGTGATTCCGGCGAACTGGCGGGAGGGTTCCAGGTTGTCGGCAATCAGGTTTCCCTGGGCAATCAGGTATCCATCCACGTCCAAAATGCCGCCGCCGGTGCGGTTGCGGACGATCTGGTTGTTCACGACCTGAGCCCGCCCTTCCTTGCTGATGCGGACACCGCCAACCCCGCCGTTCGCCGTCCAGTTGCCCGCAAGGAGATTGTGGCGGATCAGCGGCTCCCCCATCCGCATCGTATAAATCCCGCCGCCGTCGTCGTCGGCCTCATTGCCCACGATCCAATTGTCCTCGATCATGGGACTGCAGATGAATTCGCTGTAGATGCCCCCGGCATCACTGTTCCCCAACGAACGATTGTGCGCCACGATGTTGTTGCGGAAGATGGGGGAGTTCTCGTGGCTGAACACCACCGCGCCACCGCTGCTGCTGCGCGTCCGCCCGTCTTCCTTTACTCCGGCCCGGTTGTCCACAAAGACGTTGTTCTCGATCCGGGCCCGCGGCATGCCCGGATGCTCCCGCGCCTCGCTCCGGCCGTAGACGGCCAACGCGCCGCCGTCGCCGATCTCGGTCCAGTTGTGGATAAAAAGGTTGTTCGCGATCAGGGGCACCGAATCAAAAAGACACGCCACCGCCCCGCCGCGGTGCCCTTCCTGATGAATCCGGTCCGCGCGAAAATCCTCGGGCTCCAAGGTGAAGCTGTCCTCGATCCGGTTGTTGCTGATGGTGGGCGATGTCCCGTCGCACAGGATGGCCCCGCCGTCGCCAAAGGCCCGCCCGCGGCGGATGATGAAGCCGTCCAGCCGGGCGTCGTTGGCGCCGAGAACCACCCGCCGCACGTGCCGGCCGTCCAGGATGGTGGCGTTCGCGAAAATGTCGCGTTGCCAGGAGCCCGCCGAATAGCCGCCCCAGAGGTCGACGAAGCCGCGCAGCTGGATCGTGGCATCATCGTAGGTGCCGGCGGCGACCAGCACCGCGATCCGGTGCCCCTGGGCGGCAAAACCCACCTGCTGCAGCGCGCGCGCCACCGAGGGCCACGGTTGCGCCTGCGTACCGTTGCCCACCGCATCCGGACTGGCGGCGGGAGCGACATAATAGACCGCGGCGTAGGTCGAAAGGTCGACCGTGTCCGTCCGCGGTCCGATGGCCGCGATGTCGCCGGGCATGCCCGCGCGGGTGATCGCCGCGGTCAGCAGCAGGATGCCGAGCACTGGCGCCCGCCAGGCCCGGCGGTTGGATCCTAACGTTGGGGTGGGTTTCATTAGAGAGTGTCTGGGGGTTGGTTCAGCGGCCGGAGGCCGTGCGTTGGACATTGCCGGCGACACCAAGGGCCGAGCGCGCCCCCGGTGGCGTCACTGAAAGTCGATCTGGACGGCGCGGACCACGGGCGACGCGGCGCCATTGAAGGTGTCGAGCACCAGTCGGTATTGGATCCACTCCTGCTGGGGCAGCCCCCGGAGGTCGCTGCCGGAAGCGGTGAAATAGGAATTGGGCCCGTCGGGGCCCACCCAGGCGGCCCGGGTGAGCGCCTCGCGCGTCGCGGCGGAACGGAGTTGGAACCGTACGGCCGTCCTGCCCGGCGTGAAGGCCTCCCAGCTCAGTCTGGCCCACTTCGACCCATGGGAGTCGTGGGGGGCCGAGAGGTAATCCCAGGCAAACGTCCGATCCTCGATGCGGCCCAGATCAACCCCCATGTCATAATGGGCTCCGACCGTCGGCACCGGGAGATACCGCCGGGGATCGAAGCCGGTGGCGCTGCCCCAATAGAGGCGCGAATTGGTGTGGTGGTCCGCATACCGCCCCAGTTCGTCGGGACTGCCATCCTGCCGGTGGCAATAGAAGAAGACGTCGGGGTAGCCATCGTTATTGAAATCGCTGACCAGGGCGCCGGTCCCGCCGTCGGTCGGAAGCAGGATGCGTCGATCGAGGCTGAATCCATTCGGCCCGCCGAGCAGAATGCTCGAATTTCCGGAGCGATTCCCCCCGTCTTTGTAGAGCGGGCAGACGAGGTCGAGCCAGCCGTCGCCGTTGACGTCGGCGATCGTTATCGTCTTGGCCGGAAGGTCGATGACGGTGCGATGCGTTTCGTCATAATGCGCCCCGGGGCCGCCGTAATAGATCATGACCTTGTTGCCGCCGAGGATGATATCCGGGTAGCCGTCCTTGTTGACGTCGGCGATGTTGACCACCCCCTCCCCCCCCTGCGTGCCGGGAATTCGCTGGCGGTGATGGTTCCCGTAATTGCGCGTGCCATCGCCGAAGAAGATCGACGCATTCGGGCCGCTGAAGACGAGGTCGAGATACCCGTCACCGTTCACATCCGCGATCGCGGGTCCGCGGGAATGCGAAACATCAAGCACGGTGCGGTCCGTGATCGTAAAGCCGTCGGGACCGCCCCAATAGATGAACGAACCGGGCTGCGCCGGCGCGTTTGGATTCCGCGCCTTGCCGCTAATCTCGTCTTCGTCGTAATCGCGATTGTTGGTGACGATGACGTCAAGGTAGCCGTCGCGGTCGAGATCCGCGACCTGTACGGAAACGCCGGCATAGGCCGGCAGGCCCGTTTTCCGCCAAGAGTCGAACTGGTTGTCCTGATTCCAATAGATCCACGCTTCGTTTTCGTAGCGGGTTGTCTCCCCCTGGTTCATCAGGACGACATCGACTTTCCCATCATCGTTCAGGTCCGCCATCGCCTGTTCGTAGGCCTCCCGCCCCGGCAGCAGGATGCGGCGGTCGGCGGAATACTCGCCCCGGCTGTTGCCAATGTAGAGATAGGAGTCGTCATAGTCCCCGCGGGACCCTCCCATCATCGAGGTGAACAGCAGGTCGGGATGCCCGTCCCCGTTGAAGTCGGCCACCACGACCCCCTGGGCACCGTGCTCGTAGATCGGCGTGCGCCGGGTGACGTCGAATCCCTTGGGCCCATTCCAGTACACGAACGAAGGCACCTCATAGGAATACGCCTCCTGGAAATTGCAGACCACGAGATCGATCCACCCGTCGCCGTCGAGATCGGCCGCCGCCGCGCCCCACGCGCCGATGGTCTGAATCTCCTGCCGGCGCGTTGCGGAAAAACCGTCTTTGCCGCCCCAGTAGAGGTACGACGGCACCAGGTGGGTCCCGAACCGCTCTTCGCCGGTCAGGGAGAAATAGTGATTGGTGAAGAATACATCCGGATAGCCGTCGTGATTGAAATCCGCGACGACCACGTCCTTCGCGTCATGGGTTTCGAAGGCGATTCGATCCCGGGGATCGAATTTCCCGCCGCGATTCAGATAGGCCCACGAAACCGCGCCATCCTCGTTCGCGAACACCACGTCCGGTTGGCCGTCGTTGTTGATGTCCGCGATCTTGACGGCATCGGCGTTGGCCGTCGGCAGATTGACGCGTGGCGAATGAGAAAAACCGTCCGGGGCGCCAAACAAGATGCAGGATTCCTGCTCCCCCCCGATGGCGAACACCAAGTCGGGTCGACCGTCGCCATTGAGATCGCCGACGGCAACGGCCGTGGCCCCGCGAACCTCGTCCAAGTCGGTGAAGTCGTCCCGATGAAACGTCCCGTTCCGATTCCAGTAGATTCGGGCCGGGACCCGATGGGGTTCGCGATTGTATTCCCAATAGCCCGTGGAGAAGGCGAACACGACATCGGGCCAGCCGTCACCATTGAGGTCGGCGACGGCCACCCCTTGGGCGTTCTGCGACGGGAGCATCGTTTTCCCGAAAAAGGGCGGCGCACTCCATTGCGGATCGTCGCCAAAACGGTGCCGGGAATCGCCGCCCCAATAGATCGCCGAGTCCATTTTCCCCCACGTCCCGTTGGAATAGTTCGCGACCGCCAGATCCATGCGCCCATCCCGGTTGAAATCGCCGGCGGCGACCCACATGGGGCCGTTGGCCGGAACGTAGCTGTGCCGCAGAATGCTGAAGTCTCTTCCATCGCCCCAATAAATCGACATGGGGAGCATTTCGATGAGCGGGTGCGAGTTGGCGCAGAGGATGTCGATGTATCCGTCCCCATTGAAGTCCCAGCGATTGACGGTCTGAATGCGCCCAGCGGCGGAGACATAGGCGTTGGCTCCCGCATCAGCAAACGTTCCTTGGGAAAAGTCGGCGAAGCTGGCCTGGCGCCAGACCTCCGCGCCGGCGAGGGGCCGCGAAACCGACTGGCCCAGCAGGACCATCCAGGCGAGCGAGAGAACCGACAATCCGGGGAGCGAAATTCTGCGCATGGGAGCAAGTCTGGCGGGAAGATATGGGGTGGCGAACCGCGCGCGGCGGGTGAGAATGAACTTGCCGTGGTCGTAAAAACGACTACTTGTAATATGAGTATACCATCCTATGAAACTCAAGCGAATTCTCCTTCACCCGGCGTCCGGCGGGCGCCGGGCGCGATCCGCCCTCGGGGTCATCGGATTGCTCGTCGTGGCGGTCTGGAGCATCGGCGCCAAGGGGTCCGGTCCGGCGGATGGCGCGACCCGGGAATATCTGGCGACCGTCTCCCGCGGCAAGACGTTCTGGGGTGAACCGTACGAGCTGGCGGGAAACCGGATCTTCTTCACCGACTGGTATTTCATCCAGCCCGGCAATTTGTCCTGGGAGAACCGGCAGGGAGAACGGATCAACGAAGCCGAGGAGCGTTCGAAGGACCCGGTCTACGATGAGTGGGCGGCGCAGCTCAGCCATCCGTCATCCCCCCACGGCATCCGCATCGTGGTGCAGCCGGCGCAACGGGTCGGGCCCGTGCTCCAGCGGGAAAAGCCGTGGGAGTCCGGTTCCGTGATCTTCAAGACGGTCCTGCGCAACGGGGACCGCTATCAGGCCTGGGGCAAATGCGAGCCCGGCGGCGACTGCTACTTTGAATCGAAAGACGGCGTGCATTGGGAACGCCCGGCGCTGGGCCAGGTGGAGTTCAACGGCAGCCGCGACAACAATCTGCTCAAACCGGGCCCCACGGGCCAGGTGTTCATCGATCCCCACGCCCCCCCCGAGGAGCGTTACAAGTCGGTGGGAGGCCAGCGGGTTTCGCTGGCCGAATTCCAGGCGTTTGTCAGCAAACACCCCGACCGCTGGGAGACCCGCGTGATCCGCGGCTCGTGGGACCATCCGGAGACGTTCTACTGCCTCCGTGGGGCGGTCTCACCGGACGGCATCCATTGGAAGGAGCTGCCCGAGCCGTTTACCATCGAGCATTCCGACGGCATGGAGACGGGCTATTATGATGCGACGCTCGGCAAGTATGTCATCTATACCCGCACCTACCTGGTGGGCCCGCGTTCGCCGCGGTGGAATGGCGACATACAGCAGCGCACCTGGGTCGGCGAATCGCATGGTTCGGGCCGGCGCGTAGTCGGCCGGACGGAAAGTCCCACCTTTGGTGACTTTCCTCTATCGGAACCGGTCATTGTCCCCGTGCCAGAGGAGACATCGCCCTCGGAGGAATTCTACACCAGCATCCACACCACCCTGCCGGGCGCTCCGGATGAGCACCTCATGTTCCCCACGGTATGGGAGACGCGAGACGACACCACGTCGATTGGCGTCTGGTCGAGCCATGATGGCCGGCTCTGGAGCCGAATCCCCGGGCCGCCGGTTCTGACCACGGCGCCGTTCGGCGCCTGGGACGGCGGCTGCATCTTCTCCTTCCCCGGCTTGATCGAGCTGCCCAATGGCGACTTCGCCCTTCCCTACAAGGGATACAATCTGCCGCACAAATATCCCCGCGGGAAGATGGAGCTCTACGCCGGCTATGCGGTTTGGCCCAAAGGACGCCTGGTGGCCGTGCAGGCGGATGACGTCGGCGAGTTCGCGACGGTCGGGATCCTCCCGCCGGGCCATACCCTGAAGATCAACGCGGTGACGAAGCGGGCCGGCGGGATCCGGGTCGAACTCTGCCGGATCAACGACCAGGTCGTGGCGGGACGGACGTTTTCCGACTGCGATATCGTCCAAGGCGACGCCTTCTGGAAGACGGTAACCTGGAAGGGCGAATCCGACTTGAAGACGGCTGACGGCGAAGCGCTGGTCATCCGCGTCCGGATTGAACGGGGCCAGCTGTTCGGAATCGAATTCGACTGATTGATTTCCACGAAGGAATCCACCCGACCGAGCCGTCCCACCGCCAAACCGGTGAGCCGCCACCGCCGATGGCGTCCACGCCGCGGCTGAGGGCCCGACTGATGACGCACCGGCCGATGCCCGCCCGGCTGCCCCGCCGTCCCGCCGCCGCTGAATTCAGGGCTGATAGGCTTCGCGCAAAATCGTCGAAAACCATTCCACCCTTGAGCGGAACTTGGCACTTCGCACGCTCATGGTCTCCAAGGCTTGAAGGGCCGCCACGGCTCCACGGGGCAGAAAGCTCCGTTCGGGCCGCTCCCACCGGCCGGGCCGCACTTTGGAGCCCACCGATGCGACTCGGATCCCCCCCTGCAGCGCCTCCGGCAGGAGATCCATGACATAGGTACGGACCAGCGCCGTGCGCTCCTCCTCTGTGCTGGTCACGGCCTCCACCAGCCGCGCGAGATGGTCCGGCCGGACAGTCCGGTAATTGCCGTGCAGATAGTTGTTGATGCGGCTTACCGCGATTCCGGTCGCCGCACGAAGCTGCACCTGGTTGATGCCCTTGCGTTCCATCATGGCCGCCAAGGTGCTGGCGAAAATCTGGGTCCGTTGGCACGAGGATGAAGTTGGTGGCATGGGAAAAAGCATTCGATGGAAGTTCAGCCGAGCGCGGCCTGCAGTAACAGGGAGGCCGCCCCAACCGCGGCCAACCGGAAACGCCCACCGGGGCACGAGGAATTGCCGGTCGATGCCTGTTCGCTTGGGTCGGCGGTACCGGCCCCCCGGGTCGAAGAAGCCGGCCCGGGCCCCCATCCTCCGGAGCCGCCCCTATCGACGCACATGGCGTCTCGCTGGTTGGAATGGCGGAAGGCGAAGCATCGATTGCAACCCCCATCTTGAGATCCGCCCGGCTCCCTTTTCGGAGGGAAGCCGGGAGATCACATCAAGGTTCGTCTGCCGAGTGGACCACCGAAACCTCCAGACGGCAGCGATGATCAAAACACGGCGCGCACGCCGACGGTCCAGCTACAACCGTTCATGTCCCAGGTCGTGATGTAGTTTTGGATCATATAATACTGCGCGCCCTCCGGTTCCCGGGTCAGGTTGTTCCCCTGGGCATAGATCGACCATCCATTTTTGAACTGATAGCTCAGGGACGCATCCAGTGACTTGAACGGCGAGTCCATCAGATTCACGCCTGGGGCCGCCTTGTCGAAGGTGTCGACTTGGGCGCCGTTATACACGTAGCCGACCCGGAGACTCAATCCATGCTGTTCCCAATAGACTTGCCCGTGGAAAATGTGATTCGGCTGGCTCTCGACCGAGTTATAGAAGTTGTACCCGGTGGCCGTGTACGGATGCGCCGGGTCATTGAACTGCGGCGCCTTACGCCGGCCATCCATCAGGGTATAGTTCACCGCAAAGCCCAGACCGTTCAGCAGGCCTTTGAAATTGAACCGGTGCTGCCAGTTCATCTCCAAGCCTGCGACGTTTTGCACGACGCCATTTTCAACCCGGCCCACTTGGAAATAGACCGGCTGCCCTTTGCTTGTTACCAGCGGGATTCCAGTGAGCGGGTCTACCGCCTGTTGGTTCGTGGTGCGCACGATCGGGTTCCCGATGTAATTGGCCATATGTTTAACGAAGGCATCGATGGAAACCAGATTGCTGGGGCCGTAGTAATGCTCGAAACTCAAATCCAGATTATCGGAGCGCTGGGGCCGCAGGTCGGGGTTCGGAACCGTTACCGGAATCAGGTTGCTAACGGTCAAAGATGCAGGATCGACCTGCGCAAGCACCAGACTTGTGTCCACCGGGACGAGGCTGTCCCAGTCCGGCCGGGCCAGCGTCTTGGACCATCCGAAACGCACCACGTCGTTCTTCGTAATCCGATAGATGCCGAGCAGACTGGGAACCAGCGTTCCGTAGCTCACTTTATTCCATGCATCAGCCATTTGGACGGTGGCGGTGTTGGCCCGAGAAGCCGGCCAGCCGTAGCTGCCGTCGGTGATTTCATAGCGGACACCACCGATCATGCGCAGCTTCCCGAGGTCAATTGTCCCCATCGTGTAACCCGCCCAGATCGCCTCCCGAATCTCCTTGTCCAGAGACTCCGCCGTGGTCTCCGCTCCTGATTTCGCATTCTCGACGCCGAAGAGCGCTGTGTTGCTCATGTTCGCGTCAAAATAGGACGCAAATCCCGCATCGTTGCCCCGGAACCCGAGTTCCTGGAACCGGTCGTAGGTCGCATACGGAATCGTGCCCCCGAAACTCGCGTATGTCGCCGTGCCACCGGGCCACACGCGGTAGACGCCCGAACCCGACCTGTCGTCAACCCGGGCCTTGAAGCCCGATTTCCAGCTGATGGGGAATCTGCCTTTCAGATCGACGGTCCAATCGGCGTGAGCGGTGGCGACGTTTTCGGAATTGTCCAGTGTTTGTCTGCTTATCGTGCTCGCCTTGTATTGCGTCGGGTCGTTGAAGATGTCGACGCTGGGGACGCTGACCGTATACGTGGGAAACTCCAAATTACTGGTGCGATCCCAACTCCAAGTGGCATTGGAAGCCGCGGCGTTATATTGATAATCCCACTCCGTCGCTGTGAAGGAGGAGTCGCCCGCATTCACTCCGTACTCGAGCGTGCTGTTGCCCAAGATGGTCTTCCCGTCGAAACCGATCCGGTATTGCTTGAAGTCCCGGTTGGGACGATAACGGTCCCGTTTTCTGATATTGATTTTCCCTGTACCAGAAGCGGTCAGTCCACTGGCCCCGAGACTGGCGGCCGTCACGGACTTGAGCTGCACCTGCACCCGGGGCCGGTCGTCATAGCGGTTCTGCCCGTTGTACCAACCCGTGAAGGTCAGGGTGGTGTTCGGGGAGGCCTTCCAGACGACCGTCGAGTTGAGGCTGAGCTGCTTGGTTTTTTCCAGCTGCTGGTTGGGATTGATTTCGCTCACCTGGTTCGGGACACCGGACAGGGCGCTGGCGGGGTTTTGTGAGGTGAGATTGTATTGCCCGAACTCCCGGCTGTAATCCTGCCATTCCGCGGTGATCAAGAGTCCCAGAGTCTTCGCCTTGTTCAGGACATCGCTGTACATCACATCATCGGTGAAGCCGTTGCCCCCAAATTGATACGAGGTGAACTCAGTAGAGACCCGACTTACTTTCCCGTGATAATCGAAGGGGGTGGCGAGGACGATGTTCACGCGCCCACCGATGGAATCGCCATCCATGTCCGCCGTGGGCGTCTTGATAACCTGCAGGCTCTGGATTCCCTGGGTGGGGAGCTTCATGAGATCCAGAGCTCGGTCGAATCCTTGGTCGCCAAACCCGGTCAGATTCGTTGCCGCCGAGGCAAACGAGTCTCCGTTGATCGCGATCGCATTAAACGAACCTTTCATGCCGCGGATCGAAACCTGGCCGTCATCGCCTTGGGCCACGTCGACGCCGGGGAGACGGTTGAGCGCCATGCGCAGATTGGTGTCGGGCATGTCGCCCAGTGAGTCCGATGACACGATATTACTGATCTGGTTTGTTTGCCGCTGCTGCCGCAGGGCGTCGGCTTCCATGCCCGCATAGGTCGTCACCTTGAAGGCGCCCATCACAACGATCGCGCTTTTCAGCCGCACCGCCAGCTCGGTGTTCGCCCCCGATTGGACTGAAATGGATTGGGATTGAGCATCGTAGCCCGTGGCCGTGATCGAGAGCTTTTGCACGCCAACCGGGACGTTAGTGAGGCGAAATTCGCCTCCGACAAAGCTCGAGGTATAAAGATCCGTCCCGACCACTTCGACCCGCGCACCGACCACAGGTCCTCCGTTATCCAAGTCCGAGACTACGCCAACCAACGTGCCTGTATCCTGTCCAAAGGCGGCAAGCGGCAGCAGCACAAAGAAACCTGCCGCGGCAATAATGTGACGCGCGAACCGACGCAAACAACCAGTGATATGAGCTCTCATTGTCAGTCAGATGGAGTTAGGTGTGTAGGGTGAGAATCGGCCCCATTCGACGCCCGAAGCCGGCGTGCGGTGGGTGAAGCTCGAGACTGATCCGCGGCGTTTGCGCGACGGCAGTCGGCGGGGACATGACATGGTGGAGACCAAGATGCGGGCCAAAAGGGGTAGAACTGGGGGCGTGCGTTACTCAATCAACTCATATGACGTGTGCAAGCAAATTCTGTATTGCACCGCCTGTGCTTCCCCCCTGATTGCCACCCCGCCGCCCAGCGGATGGGCAACGCCCTCGCCGGCTGGCCGCCGCCCGGCCGCCCGACGGCGGCAGACACCCCTGGGTTCGAGCGGCTCTGACCTGTGGCGGACCTCTTGCTCGCGGCCTTCGCCGCGGTGGCCCGGTGCCCCCTCAACCGCCTGCGGGGGCGCGGGGGTCGCAACTGGTCGATTGCAGGCTGCGTGCTGCCATCTTTGATCGCCGGGGCCGCCCTCCGGTGACTGCACATCATGATCCCCGGGTTGCTGGCGAACGAGTGAGCCCGAACTGAAGCCCACAGTTTTCTTGCTTCGCGGATTTTATGTTCGTCAACTGTGTTTACTGGTGATATGAGAAGCCGATCTTAAGAAAGTGATGTGGAAATGAACAAGGTCATCGAATCTGTTTCTGTCGTCGACGCCATCGAACGCCGGATTAAGGACATGATTAGCGGCGGGCAAATCAACCCCGGCGATCAGCTTCCAAGCGAACGGGAGCTCCAAAATTCCCTGGGCGTCAGTCGACTGCCTTTGCGCGAGGCACTCGCGCGGTTGCAGGCTTTGGGCCTGATTCGCATTCGCCACGGGAAGGGGGCGTTTGTCGAGCGCAACGTCAACACCTCGGCCCTAAGCGATGTACTCATCACCTTTTTTCCGAACAACAGCGAGGGCCGGCTGCGCGAGCTGGTCGAAGCGCGGAGTTTCCTGGAAGGAGAGTTGACCATGTTGGCCACCCAGCGGGCAACCGCCGAGAACCTGGCCAAACTGCGCGAGCTATCCGACATTGAACCAGCGTCAGTGAAAGACGGCCAGTCCTTGGCGGAAATCGACTACGCATTTCACCACGAGATCGCCCGCGCGGCGCGAAACGACTTCCTGTTCTTGATGCACACCGCCATCGAGCCGCACATTAGGTCGTTCATTGAAACCTTCGCTCAATCCAGCGCCGACCGTGCCTCCGCGCTCGTTCGTAATCGGGAGCTCTTCAAGATCATCCAGGCCGGCGACCCCGCCAAGGCCGCCGAGTCGGCCCGCGCTCATCTGCAACCCTGCCTGAAATCAATTACCCGGGCTGTCGCACAGTACAAACGGCGGGCCCGCGGTCCGTGACAAAAGCGTGGCATCGCCGCCGCCCCGAAGGGCGGCGCGCCACTGCGGTCCCGCCGCGTCTCCCCGCCCGCGCCCGCGCTTGATCCCGGGACCGCGGTTCCATTTCCACGACGTCAAGGCCGGGCCCGGGGTGGGCCTGCAAACACGACCAGCCGGTAGTGGACGGGTCAGGTCGGCAGCTTGCCCTCGCCGCCCACCCCGCCGGTGGGTGCCACGGGAGCGGCCGGAGTGGGGGCGGCGTTCTTCGTTTTTCCGCGCGAGGTGCCCAGCTTGGCCAGGGAGAACGAGCCGAACAATACCATCGTGCCTCCTACGAGTTGCAGCGGGGCCGGCAATGCGGTCCCACTGATCAAACCGATGATCAGGACGCAAAGCGGCCGCAGGGTGTCAATTGGCGCCCCGCGAGCCAGGCCCACGACGTTCAGCCCGGCGTAGAGCAAGCTCATGCCAATCATCGCCCCGGCCACGCCGCCGGCGACGCACAACGCAATGCTCTTCATAGTGCCAAAGTGTATCGTCCCCGTTAGCCCGGCCCCGACCAGTCCGCCGGCCCCCATCAAGACGAGCGAAAGCGTCATGACACTCGGCAAGTGTCCGATTCCGGTCGCGTGCTTCATCAAGGTCTTCTTGGTCGCCATCAGCACGCTTCCCAGGGTCATGAGCCCAATCCCCACCCAATTCAGTTGTCCCTCGCGGTAGGAAAACAGAAAGGCGCCGCCGATCGCGGTGACGATCGCCAGCAGCTCGGCCCGCCGCAGACGCTCTCCCGAGAGCAGTCCGGTCAGTACCAGCAGAACGGGCATGAGATTGCCGAGGAACGCGGTGAATTCCGGCCCGTACAATTTGTTCGAGGTGTTGAGAAACCACTGGCCGCTCGAACCTGCCAACGCGGCCACCAACACGAGGCCCCCCTGCTTCTTGGTGGCCTCAATGCACGAATCAACGGTCACACCGTCCAAGGCGCCCCATGACCACCGCATTTTCCGCCAGAGCCAGCCGGTGACAAAAAACGCCAGCGCCCCGGCCAGCGGCTCCAACGCCGTCATCGCCCACACTGAGACCGGGGCGACCGAACCCGATCGAACTTTCAGCGCCGCAGACTCCAAATTGTAGCGCCAGCCATTCAAGACAACCGACATGACCAACATCACGTATCCCGACACCATCGACATGGAGACGAACGCATTCGTCGGGCCCGCTGCGATGGATGACGCCGCGCGATTGGCCTTCATTTCGCGTCTTGGGTTTCCGAGGCTGATTCCCGAGCGGGCGGATCAGTTCCCCACTCCTGACCGGGCCTCGGCCGGGCCGGACGCCCGCCCACGGGCGCTGGCTTTGGCCACCGGCATCTTCGGCGCCGCGCTCGGCGAGCCCCGAAGGAAACTGACCGCGCTTTCCACGCCCAGAACCGGACTGGTCAGAACCGGCACGGCCGTCTGCCCCAATTCCGGCAGGATCGCAGTCATGCTGCCCTGGGCGCAGACGACCACATCGACCCGCGTGACCAGATCACGGATGGCCGCCAAGACCATTTGATTGTGTTTGGCGCGGTTTCCCCCGATCAGCACATCAAAGGCGCCCGCAACCAGGCAGCGGCTGATCTCCACCTGCCGGCCCAGCCGACTCGCAGTTCTTTCGATCAAGCGACAGGTGGGCCCCAACGTCGTCTCCAGCGTCGCTACCACACCTATGCGGCGCCCCGTCTGGCAGGCGACCTCGGCCATTCGCGCATCGACCTTGATCACGGGGACGCTGACGCCCTGCGCCGCGGCGTCGGCCGCCTCGCCGACGGAGGAACATTGATTGAAGATCAGATCGGCTCCTGCCGACTCCGCGGCCTGGAAATATTTCTTCATCCTCTCATGAACGGCTGCGGTCACGCCCGAATGCGCCAGCACCTCCGGAAGAAGGCTGTCGTCGACGATATTTCGAACCTCGGCCTCGGGCAGCATGTCAGCGAAGAGCTTATTGAGCTCCTTCACTGAAACGAAGCTCGTATGAACAATGTAGATTAGGGGTCGGGCTTTTGTCATGAATATCGTGGTTATGCGTGGGAAGCTCGTTTGCTTTTCGGCTGCTTCTCGCCCCGGATTGGATCGCGTCGTTCAAGCTTCGGATGAAGGCATCTCAGCCTCGGGGTGACGCGGCGTTGGTGTGGACGAATGCCTAGGCGGTTGCAGCCCGGGATGAGGCGTTGAACTCCGCGATGGCGGCGCGCATTTCCGCCAGCATTAGCCGACATTTCGGCAGGTCGCTGCTCGCCAATTCCGGCCACGGCCGCACGGTGTGCCGGCCGCACACCCCGTCCGCCTCCAGGAGTCCCTTGATGGAGGCTGCGCCGGTGGGCAACAGATCGAGGAGCTTGGTCAACTTCGGAACCAATTCCTGATCCATGCGCCTGACGATGTCCGCGCGGCCCGTTTGGTGAAAGCGAATCAGGGCCGAAAACGGTTCCGGAAACACGTTCGCGGGCGTGCAAACGATCCCGTCGGCGCCCAGCGCCAGCAGGCGGGCGCCCAGCGCGGTGTTCCCCGGAAGGTAGGAAAAGTGAGCCGGCCGGGCCGGCGACGATGCCACGCGCGCCATTTGGGCCAGATCGCCATGGGTGTCCTTGATCCCGATGACATTCGGGATCGGGAAGAGCTCCTCGAGGATCTCCGCCGGAATCTGCCATCCCACCGCCTTGGGCAGGTTATAGGCCACCACGGGCAACGGCGACTTTGCGGCAATCTCAGAAAAGAAACGGATCGTGTGGTCGCGCTGCCCGGGCCAGCCGTAGAACGGAAGCGTCAATACGCCGTAGTGCACGCCCGCGCCTGCGAGGATCTCCAGTCGGCGCAGACACCGTTCGACCGAGTTGTCGCTTGCTCCCCCAAGCAGTCGACTGCGCCGCGCGACGGTTGCGGCGGCACGGCGGGCCGTTTGCTCGTAGACCGAATCTGAGACCAACGGTCCTTCCCCAACGGAACCCAAAATAAACAACGCGTCCGCCCCCCCCGCCACCTGGCGCTCAATCAAACGGTCCAGGCCCGGCTCATCCAATCCGCCTTCCGCGGTCAATGGCGTCACCAGAGCCGTCACCAACCCGACCACTTGCCGCCCTTCGGGGGGGCGCCCCGCCCCACCTTGCGTCCGGCCTGACGGCCCCCTCGCACCCTCGGTCTTTGCGGAACTCTTTCCTTTTGACTCTGCCATGATTTTGCCGTGCCTCCTGCTTACGCAGCCCGAGACAAACAAGCGAAGGGCTCTTTTGCCCGGGACATTCTCTTTGCGCCACGCCTCACTCGTACCTCAATGGCACCACACCAGATCTGAATTCGCTTTGAGTACTTCATGGGGCTGCGGAAAATTTTCCGCGCTGTTAGCATCTCTGTCAACTCATAATATGAGTTGAAATTGCCCTTTCGATGGAGGCAGATGCTCGCAAAATCCCGCCCGGTCAGCCGCGGCGGCAGGGACCCAGCGCCGCTTTCGTCGTGCGTGCATTGCGAAGAGGCAGATCGCCGCCGCCCGGACACGTGGCCACGTGCGATCCAGTTTCATTGGCTGCAGTCAGCTTGCGGCTAAGTCCGGCAAGTTTTCGGAGAAACGTGCCTCCCAATTGCCGCTGGTCTTACTACTCATATTACCAGTTGACATTTGGAGCACCCAGCGCCCAAAATCTCCTATCTTGGCCGCTCGGACCGGCGCGTCATGCCGGCAGGTCAAGTGTCGGCGACGTCTCACCGTGAAATTCGCGTCTGTGTACCCCATCGGGATCGTGCCTCCTGACGGCCGGGCCCCATCCCGCCATCTGCCATCGGATCGGCGCGATCGGTGCGCTGACGTTGCCCCAGCGAATTTCCGTCATGCCGTCCTTTCGCCCAGGGGCCCGACCCCATCGGCAGGTCCAGGTTTTTCGGCGATCTATTCCATCCAACCATCATGAACAAAGGTTACTTCCAACGTGTGTCCGAGCAAACCCCGACCCGTTTCTGGATCAACAATCCGACGCGGGCCGAAGCTGAAAAGGCGATTGCCGCCGGCGCGGTCGGCTGCACCTGCAATCCGTCCTATTGCCAAAAGATGTTGGATCACCCCGAACAGAACGATTTCGCCTGGCGCATGCTCGACGAAGCGGTTCTGGAGTCCGACAACGACTCTGCGGCCGAGGTCATCCTGCAGCGAAAGCTCGTGAAGCCGATCGCCGAACTCTTTCAGGGGTTTTATGATCGGAATCCGCGCATGGACGGATTCGTAAGCATCCAGGGCGATCCGGTGCACGAGCACGATGCCAGGATCATCATTGCGGAGGCGATCCGCAATCATGCCCTGGCCCCCAACGTGTGCGCCAAGATTCCCGTGACGATGGCCGGATTGCAGGCCATCGAGACCTTGGTGGGCGAGAATGTGCCCATCAACTCCACCGAGATCTTTGCGGTCTCGCAGGCGGTGGCACTGTGCGAGACCTACGAACGCGCAAGTCGCAAATCGGGCCGAAACCCGGTCATCTACCTCTCCCACATCGCCGGTATTTACGATGATTTCTTCCGGGGCTATGTTGAGAAGAACAAGGTCCACATTTCGCCCGATGCCCTGTGGCAGGCCGGATTGGCCGTAGCCCGGAAAGTGTACGGCATCCTAGTCGAACGAAACTACAGCCCCATTTTCATCGGCGGCGGCGCGCGTGGGCTGCATCATTTCACTGAGATGGTGGGCGGAAAGCTGATCGTCACCATCAATTGGCTCGGGACGGCCGACAAGCTGATCGAACAAAATCCGCCGGTCGTCGACCGCCTCTTCAATCCTGTGCCGCATCGGGTCATCGACGAATTGATGGAAAAGCTCCCCGATTTTCGCCGCGGCTATCTTAGTGACGGCTTGGCTGTGGACGAGTTTGAGGAGTTCGGTCCGGTCGAGCTGTTCCGAAGCTCATTCGTCAAAAGCTGGGAACGGGTTCTCGGTTTGGCCAAGGATCGTCGCGCCGCGCACCAGCGCCGTGTTCACGCCTGATTGCCGTTGGAGTGGGGTGGAATTCCTCGCCGCATTTCGGCGGGGCATCCGAGAGCACCGACACCTCCATCGGGATAACGCGACAGCTCGAGCCGCTCCTGCCATTGGAGCGCGCGCATTCGCCCCCTTGTCCCAGTGCGAGGGGCGGTCGCTTGGCGCCACCGCGAACAAGCTAGCCACGCCGGCCATTGGCGCACCACCCAGCAACGGGATCCCGCCGGCCTGGATTGGATGGCCACCAGATTTCATGATCCAATGAATTCGAGCCCAGAGCACCCATCTACCGCCGAAAAAGTCGAAAGGCACCGAGCCTTTCTTGAACGGCGCAGCGTGGTTCGCCCGCTGCTGGGATTCATTCATGGGTGGGAGGACATTTCGAAGTACGTGCGCGATACCGTGCAATTCTATCCGGCGGGCCCCGTCACATTGCAGACATTCACCGCCGGGCGCTTTGGCCCCATGTATGCCGACTATGTGAAAACCATCAGTCGAAGCGACGACCTTTTCCGCACCCTCGAACCCCTTCCTTTTTTTCCGTGGGCCGAGGCGGCAATCGGTTGCCCGATTACCTATACCGGGAAGAACTTCTGGTCATGCCCGATCGAGGAAACGAAGTCAGACGAGGGCCTCAAGACATGGATCGCAGACCTCCGGCGAGGGTTGGCCTCGCAATCCGGCGCCAGCGATGGATCGGGCTTTGAAGGCACGGCGCAAGCGTTCGCCGCCCGGGAAGCCTGCGCCTCTTGGCTAACCATCTACGGGGCTCTGCTCAACCTCCTCGGCGAGCAATTCGGCTCCCAATGGCCCATCGGCCAGAGCATCCTGCGCGGGCCCCTCGACCTGGCCGCCGCGGTGCTCGGGGAAGAGAGGATGATCTACCTGTTCTTCGATCAGCCAGCGCTCATGAAAGAGCTCCTCGAGCTGGCAACCAAGGTCTTCCTCAAGTTCATCGCCCTCCACCGCCACCGCGGATCCAGCTTCCGGAACGGCTCCGTGATTGGCTCCTATTATCTCTGGGTGCCCGGCCGATGTCTTCGGCTCCAGGAGGACGCCATGGCGCTACTCTCGCCCCAAGTCTATCGGGAATTCATTCATCCCCTCGATTGTCACATCGCGTCAGCCGCCGATTACACCCTTTTCCACCTGCACTCTACCGGGATGCACCTCCTCGGGTCGTTATTGGACAACCCGGGCCTTCAAATCATCCAAGTTTCAAAGGACGAAGGGGTGGAGTTGGGGTCCATTCTCGCCGGCCTGAAAACAATTCAGGCGGCGAAGAAATGTCTCGTTCTGAAGGGCCGATTCAACGCGGAAGAACTGCGGCTGGCAAAGAGCAACCTGGATTATCGCGGACTCTGCATTCAAGCGGTGATTCGGGACCAACAGGAGGAGGACGGCGTTTGCTCCGCCTTCGGGTAGGCGCCGGCGCTTCGCGCCGCCCTGCCCTCCTTGGGGTCATCGCGGAGATGGCCGCGCCGCCAACAAGATCGCGCATGGGGCAAGGCGGGACCGGTCCCACTCATGTTTGGGGGCCGCATCGCGGTTCCGGCGGGAGCGCCCGCCGGTCGACGTCCATCCGCACCACGATCACGACCGTGACCAGAAGCGATGCGCCGAGCGCCAACAGACCCGCAAAGCTCCCGTGCGTCTGCCCCCGAATGTAACCGACAACGTAAGGACCGACAAAGCCACCCAGGTTTCCGATCGCATTGATGATCCCCAAGGCCGCGCCCAACACCTCGGCGGGCAATAGCGCGCTGGGAATCGCCCAAAACGGGCCGAAGGGCGCATAGACGCCGATCGCCGTGAGTACCAAGAACCCCAGCTCCTGCGCCGGCGACCGTGCCATCCATTGTCCGCCGGCAAGACCAACGACGCCCACGAGCAGGGGACCCCAAACATGGGCCCGCCGCTTCAGGCGACGATCCGACCAAACGGAATTCAGCACCATCGCGACGATTGCGAAGGCGAAGGGTACGGCAACGATCCATCCCACCAGCGACGAGTTTCTCCCCGCCGCCAGGCCCTTGACGACGCTGGGCACCCACATGGTGTAGCCATAGAAGCCCACCATCCAAAAGAAATACGCGGCGGCCAACCATAACACCCTTGGATCGGTCCAGACCGTCACAAAACTCCGAGGCATCGCCTTTCCGGGACCACCCGCAGCGAGCCGTTCCTCGAGCCGCTCGCGCTCCTCCGGAGCGAGCCACTTGGCAGCGCGCGGACGATCGGCAATGAGGACCAGCCATACGACCACCCACATCAAGGGAGGTACGCCCTCCGCAATGAAAACCCAGCGCCAGGGCAGAATGCCCAACAGCCATCCGGTTATTGGCGCCATGATTACCGCCGAAATCGGAAGGCAGATCATCCACAGGGCATTGGCGCGCGCCCGCTCGGCCGGAGCGAACCAAGTCGCCAGCAACACGAGGACTGCCGGCCACACGCCCCCCTCAAAGACCCCCAGGACGAAGCGCGCAACAAACAGCTCGTTCTTGGTCTCCACCAACCCGGTCGCGATCGCCGATAGACCCCAGAGAATCATGAGGATGGCCACCACCCGCCTCGCACCCCACCGATACGCCAACATTCCGGCTGGAATCTGCAACAACATGTACCCGACGAAAAAGATACCAGCGGCAAATCCGACATCCGCATTGGTCAGGCCGAAGCTCCTGTCCACATAGGGCAGGACCATCGCCACATTGATTCGGTCCACATACGCGAGGACGTACGTGACTACCGCGACGGGAATAATGCGCATCCATCGTTCCTGGGCCGGAGCGTCATTCATATCAGAATTGGCACGAAGAATCCGTCCATTGGACGAAGGGGATCAGACCTGCGCCCCGCCCGACGTCGTCAACTTTCGCCCCGACCGCCCTTCCGCGCCGATACGTCGTGCATGGATCCGAGGGCAGAATCGTCGTCTCTGCCGCGGTGCCGGCTACCCGGGCTGTGCGCGCCCGGGCAAACCACCGGTTCGCCGATCGCATCATTTCGACTCCACCCGCACGTCCTCGATCACGCCGGTGAACTTGAACGGCATCTGATAAGCTGTGCTGACTCGGGCGGTCTGAGCCGAGCCGATGTCGAACGTCCCGAAGATCGGGTCGCCCACCACGGGGAAGGTGGCCTCGCCGACGACCTGGCCATTGATGTAGAGCCGCCCAGTGCCGCCGCTGTGCTTGCCTTGCCCCTTTTCCTGGACGAATTCGTAGGCCAACTCGACCTTGCCGCGCGGCAGCGGGATGCCTGCAGCTAAGACGTTGTGGTCGACGCCGGAGACGTTGTTCTCGTAGACCAATCGATCGCCTTTCAAATATAGGACGAATCCTCCCGCCCGCGATCCATCGGAGACCAGCACCCCCTCTGCCCCGGCGGGCGGAATGGTCGCATCGACGATGATACGATAGGAGCCCTTGAACCCCGGCGCCGCCGCCGTGGGGATCGATCCCAAATCGGGGTAGAACAGGACATCATGCCTGCGCTCGGCCGACATCAATGGCTGCTTTGGTTTGGAGCCATCGGTCAATGGGTAGATGTCATTCTTGCGGGCCTCCTTCTCGAAGACGGCTTGCAGTTCATGCAATTTCTCCGGGCGTTCCGCCGCCAGATCATGGGCCTCGCTGTAATCTGAATTGAGATCGTAGAGCTCCCACCGATCATGGGAGTAATCGGGGCTTATCGGGAGCCACGGCACCGAATGGCGCACTGCCGCCACCCAGCCATCAACGTAGATTGCCCGATTGCCGTTTTGCTCGAAGATTTGCAGACGGTGGCGCGAGGGCGCATTCGCGTCCTTGAAGGTGTAGGCAAAACTGGTGCCATCCAGGGGTATTTGCTTCACCCCGTCGACCTCGGTCGGAAATTGAATGCCGGCGATCTCGCACAACGTCGGCGCAACATCATTCACGTGCGTGTACTGGCTGCGCAGCCCCCCAAGATCCCTGATCCCATCCGGCCAGACCACCACCAGCGGATCCCGGGTGCCACCCAGATGCGACCCGACCCTTTTCTCCCACTGAAAGGGCGTGCACATGGCCCAGGCCCATCCTGAGGCGTAAAGATTGAACCGTTGGGGACCCCCGACTGCATCCAGATATTTCAACCGTTCTGTCACCGGTTCCGGCGGTGAATCGTAGTCCTCGCTGCCGGTTGGCCCGCCCTTCGCGTCGGCTCCATTGTCCCCCACGATATAGAGGATGACCGTATTGTCGCTGCCGGGCTCCTGCTGCACGGCGTGCACCAACCTCCCGATTTCAAAGTCCGTCTCCTCGAGGTATCCGGCGTATGCTTCCATCTGGCGAGCGCACACCTTCTTTTCGTCGGGAGTAAGCGAGTCCCAGGCGGCCATTTCCGCGGGCCGCGGCGTCAGCTCCGCGTTGGCGGGGATGACACCGAGTTTCTTCTGGCGCGCGAAGATCTCTTCGCGGAGCTTGTCCCAGCCTTGGTCGAACTGGCCGCGGTATTTGTCTATCCACTGCTGGGGCACGTGGTGCGGAGCATGCGTGGCGCCGGGTGCAAAATAGAGGAAATAGGGCTTCTCTGGGGCCAACGACTCGTGTGTATGCAGCCACCGGATTGCGTCGTTTGCGATGTCCGTGTTGAAATAGTAGCCCTGTTCCGGTGTCGCCGGTGGCTTAACCAGAGTGGTGTTTCGATAAAGCGTCGGTTCCCACTGGCTGTCGTTGCCCGTCATGAATCCGTAGAAGTACTCGAATCCCAGTCCCGTCGGCCACCGGTCAAAGGGACCCACGGGCGAGACCTCCCAAAGCGGAGTGTTGTGCCACTTGCCGAATGCGGCCGTGCTGTAGCCGTTGCGGCGCAGAACGTCCGCGATCGAGACTGTGTCCTTGCGCCAAATGCTGTCGTAACCCGGGTAGCCAGTCGCAAGATCTGAGATGGTGCCAAACCCCACCTGGTGATCATTGCGTCCCGTCAACAATGCCGCCCGGGTCGGCGAGCACAGCGCCGTCACGTGAAACCGATTGTAGCGCAGTCCGTGGGCCGCCAGCCAGTTCAGTTCCGGCGTCTGCGCGGGCCCGCCGAAGGTGCTCGCCGCCCCAAATCCCGCGTCATCGACCAAAACTAGCACGATGTTGGGCGCCCCTTTCGGGGCCGTGGCAGGCAGCGGCCAATCCGGGAGGGAATCGTGCGCATTGAACTCAATCCGGCCCTTGAACGGTGCTTCCGGCGGCGGCAAGACGTCGCCCGCGCGCGCTGTCTGCAACACCGCTGCTCCACAAACGCCCGCAAAGAGCGGAGCGGTGCTCGGACCTATTCTCTTCAGCGCGGATCTAATGCTCATGGTGGTGATTGGTTCTCTCGTCTGGATTCCGGGCGGTGCGCGTCGCAGCCCTTGGGGGCGCCTTCCCTCCCGTCGGGAAGTATGGGGCCTTCATCGGTCTGGACATGACTTCAGTTGCAGTTTGGTCAGACGGTGATGCTACTCAAATGTCAGCGCCACCCTGCTCAGGTAGGGTGTCGGACCTCCGTTGGGAGTTTGAAGCCGCGCGCGGTATTGGATCCACCGGCCACTCGGCTGCTTGGAAATTGACTGCGGTTTAGTCCACCAACTGTCCTGACCTTGGGGGCCGATCCATGTTGATCTGTCGAGATCCGCCTTCGTATCCGCGGTACGAACCTGAAACTGCACCTTCGTGCCAAAAGGCGTTTCCGCCGTCCAATCGATCGAGGCGAGTTGTTCTTCTCCGGGGATGTTGAACGCAGAAGACGTGAAATCCTCATAAAGACCCCGGTCGTACGTGTTGCCCGGATCGCGCAGGTTAAGGCCCGAAGGGCCCTGGGCCATCACTTCCCAGCGTCGGCTCGGCGAGAAGCCATCGGGTCCGCCCCAATACAGCATCGATGGATTCGTATGCCGATGCGGCAGGGGTATGTCGATTGAACCGGCCTGCCGATGGTTGGCAAAGAACAAGTCGAGCCAGCCATCACCATCGAAATCCAGCGCAAGGGTACCTGAGGAGCCATTCGTGGGGAGTTCCGTCCTCGGACGGGCGAGAAAGCCCTTGGGCCCGCCCCAATAGATCAGGGAGGGGCGGTTCCCCCTCACCTCGCCGCCGTAGCTGCAAAGGACGATGTCGAGCCAGCCGTCGCGATCCAGATCGGCAATGGTGTTCTGATAGGTCACGTAACACGGCAACACCGCACTGTGTTCGCGGCTGAATCCGGAGGGAGACCCGTAAAGGATTAACGACGAGACCTCGGTTCCATCCGGCGGCCCGCGCTGCGGGAGCAGGAGATCCAGCCAGCCATCGCGATTGAAGTCGGCCGCCTGGAGGTACATCAGCGCATCCGGCCGGCCCAGGTCGATTACGGTTTTCCTTGGGTTCTCATAACCGGCCGGCGATCCCCACCAGATGGTGATCGTTCCGGGCGTTTCCTGCGCCGCAATGTCCAGCCATCCGTCGCGATTCAAATCCGCCACCAGGGGACCCCGGATGCGCTCGCCCTTGGTGGGGATGACGGTCCGGTTCTGGCGGCGGAACCCGGTGGCGGAACCCCAGTAAATCGGGATGCCGCGACGCGCGGGGTCGTTGGGATCGTCGTTTACGCCGCCCGACACAATGTCGAGGTACCCATCCTTGTTGAGATCGGCGACGCGGACGCCGCCATAGGCGGACTCCGCCGTTATTTCGGTAGGAGGCCCGAATCCCGTCGGCCCACTCCAGTAGATCGTAAGACCGGTCTGCTGATTCGGGACCCCTTCAAGGAAGGTGTCTCGGGTCAGGATCAAGTCGACGTATCCGTCGTCATCCAGGTCGGCGTTCCCGATGCCAAACACGTGATGGGTCGAGATCGTCGTGCGGCGCTCCGGGGAGAAATGGCGCGTGCCGTCGCCCCAGTAGACGTTGGTCTCCGCCGGGCCGTCGGTGAAGCCGCCGTCGTTGTTGAAGAACACGATGTCGGGCTGGCCATCGTTGTTCACGTCGCCAAGGGCGTTGCCCACGCTCCCCGCCGTCGGGAGTTCGGTATGATTGTCGAAACGAAATGTTCCTCGATCATTCCAGAAGACATAGGAGAGCAGGCTTCGTTCATTCGTCACGCAGGCGTTGCTGAAGACCAGCTCGGGATAACCGTCGCCATTAAGGTCGCCGGCACTGACCCCGGTGGCGCCCAGCGTGTGCAGGGGTGTCGCCTTGGCCGGATCAAAATGCCCGTGATCCGAATAGAATACCACCGAATCGGTCCACGTCGCCCCCCCGGGAGAGGAGTAATTGGCGACGACCAAATCATCGGCGCCGTCGCGATTGACGTCCACGGCGCACAAGGCGTGGGGATCGGAAACCTCCAGCACCTGGGCTCCCTCCGCCTGGAACCGGCCGGCGTGGGACTTGACGATCGTCACGCTTCCCCGTCGACCGATCGCGAGACTCCGCGTTCCATCGCCGTCGAAATCGCCCACGGCCACCACCGTGCCCGGGACCGGCAGATACTCCTGGGCAATGCCCGAGGCAAAAGCCCCCTCCGTTGACTTGAAGATATGGGTCCGCTTCGCGGTCTGAACGACGAGATCGGTGCGTCCGTCACCATCAAGGTCGCCCACGGCCATCGACAGCGCGACCTCGCCGTCCAAGGGAAGCTCCAGGCGGTGCGCGGGATCAAATCCCTGGGGCGAATTCCAGTAGATCAGGCTGACCGGCCGGCGATTGGCCTTGGGGTCCGCGCCATCCTGCCACTGGCACGCGATGGCCAGATCGGGCCAGCCATCGCCATTGAAATCTCCCACCACCACGGCGCGGGCATCATAGGCCGGAAGTTTCGTTCGATGCTCGGCCGAGTATCCGCCAGGGGTGCCCCAATAGATCCAGGTGTCCACTTTCTCGACGTGGCTGTCGTTGGAGTTGGCGACGATCAAATCGTTCAATCCGTCGTGGTTCAGATCCGCGATCAGGCCGCCCGCGGAACCGCCGCCCGGAATCTCGATTCGGGTTCGCCCATCGACATCCCCTCCGTGGTTCAGATAGATGTAGGTGTTCTCCTTTTCGGTGTGCGCATGCCCGGCCGGCACGACCAAATCGACAAAGCCATCGTTGTTCAGATCCCACCGGTTGATGATTTGAATCCGGCCCCGGGCGGAAACGTAGAGATTGCTGCCGCCATCGAGAAACGAGCCGCCGCGGAAATCCTGAAACGAATCCTGGGTCCAGGTGGTGGCCGCGCGCAGGTGGGGCGGCGCGAGCGCGCATCCCGCCCCCACGCCCAAGACCAACCCGAGGCGCCGCAGACCGCCGCGCCGGCGGCAACCAATCCCAGACCGGGGAAGAATCCAGAAGCCATTCATGGGGACGAGGGGGTTCGGCATGCCAGCGAGGCCGGCCTGATTTGCCACTGGACATTCCCATGGTTATTCTACTGATATGACAAGATGAATTTTGTGCGGCGCCTGGCTTTCGGGAGATTCATTGCGCCCAGGACTGATCCCCCTGTGGCGCCGCGCCTGGGCTCACCGCCTTTGCCCGGAGGGCGTCCGGCTGCCATTGCCCGCCGGCCCACGATGTTTCGACGCCAGGCAAACGCTTGGTGCCAGTCCCTGCTCCTGGGGGTGGTCTTGCTCGGCCTGGCGTGCACGGGGCGGGCCGGGGTGGCGACGGGGCATGTGCTTGTCCTGTACACGAATGATATCCATGATCATGTCCTGCCGGGCCCGGACGGCGTGGGGGGGCTGCCCTACGTGGCGGGATTCATCGAGGCGGCGCGGGCGGGCCACTCCGATGTCCTGGTGCTCGACGCGGGGGACGTGACGGAGAAGGGCGACATGGTCGCGTTTCTCACGCACAGCCGCATCACTTACGAGTTCATGCGGCGGATCGGGTACGATGCCGTGACGATCGGCAATCATGACTACAAAGCCGGGCCGGATTGGCTGCAGCGCTACCAGGGCTATCTGGGCCAGCCGTTTCTCTGCCTGAATCTCGTTCGGCCGGACGGCGCGCGCGCCTTCCCGCCCTCGAAGGTCTTCGCCGTCGGCCGGGTCAGGGTCGGCGTTGTCGGCCTGACCGTCCCCGCGGACACCGGGAGTCTGGACTTCGAGGGCTCCGGTCGTGCCCTCGAACAGGAAGCCCGGCGGCTGCGCCCTGAGGCCGATGTGATCGTCGCTCTTTGCCACCTTGGGGCCAAGGAATGCGCCCGGTGGTCGATGCTGGCGCCATCCGTTTCCGTGTTCGTCAGCGGCCATACCCATGAGGTCCTCCAACAGCCGGTGATCGTACCTGAAACAGGAGCCATCATCGTGCAAGCCGGCTGCTATGCCGAGTGGGTGGGGCGGCTGGATCTCACCGTTGACCTCGACGCAAGAAAGGTGGTGGAGGCCCATGGGGCGCTCGTGCCGATGAAACACGATGCGGTCCCGGTGGATCGCGACATGCTCGCCGAGGTGCGGCGGGAGGCGCAAGCGCTCTGCCCGG
Organism: Vulcanimicrobiaceae bacterium; assembly: GCA_035505475.1. Lineage (GTDB taxonomy): Bacteria > Methylomirabilota > Methylomirabilia > Methylomirabilales > 2-02-FULL-66-22 > 2-02-FULL-66-22. The sequence continues at coordinate 686 of DATJQT010000336.1, read as the reverse complement.
ACGCCGCGACGGTGGTCGCACACACCAGTGCGCCGATTGGCGAGGGGGTGGCCTGGCTTGCGGCTGAAGCGATGCGGCGGGCGGCAGGCACTGACATCGGCTTCTGCCATCCGGGCCAGATCCTGCGCAGCGCCTTGCCCGCCGGCACGGTGGACGTCAATGCGCTTTTCTTAACCGGGGGCCAGCGCGGGGCCGAAACGGTGCGCACGGTGCTTTCGGGTTCGGAAATCACCGCCTACCTCCAGGCGTTGACCCGACAGGCCGATGACCAGACTGCCTGGGCGGGGTTCACCGCGACCCTGGAAAAGCAGCCCGATGGAAGTTCAATCATCTCCAGTGATCTGATCGCGGACCGCCGGTATAGCGTCATCATGCCGAAGAAGGAATGGGAGACCCGCTTTCTGCGCGCCGCCCAGCATCAACGTGTGCGGCACGTCGCCGGGCCGCTGGTGGCGCGCACTTTCGAGGCCAGCCCTTCAAGCGTCACATTTGTCGGTGCCATGACTTCGTATGTGAAGGGCCTCGTGGCAGCGAACACTCCGCTGGAAGCCGAGGCCGACCGCCTGATGAGCGAACGGTTCCATGGGAGGGACCGGCGGGCCTTGCCGCTGGATTCGCTTGAATGACCGCTCTTTCAGTCCTCGCGCAATAAGTCCGCCTCCGCGGTCGGGCGCACGCGGCCCAGG
>DATJQT010000335.1:0-16022 GCA_035505475.1 Vulcanimicrobiaceae bacterium | reverse complement strand
GAGCGGTTTCATTGAGCACGCTCTTGCTGGGATTGTAAGTGTTGATCCAGGTTAGGCGACGGGCGGTCTGCCCGGCTTCTTCCGCCAGCTCACGTTGCGCGGCCACTTCCAGGGATTCCCCCGCGCGCACTCCACCGGTGGGCATTTCCCAAAGGAATCTCTGCGCGACATAGCGGTATTGGCCGACCAAGAGGACGTGGGCAGCATCGACAAAGGGTAGCACCCCGACACATTCGCCGCAGTCCACGACTCCATAGATGGTCTCGCGCCCATCAGGCAATTGGACCTGATCCTCCCGAACGGCAATCCATTCATTGGCGTAGACCTTTCGCGTGGTCAGTTGCTTCCAGGGAGAGCGGGCAAACGTGATGGATGGCATCCGACGTCCTCCGGTAGGAGCGACCTTGGTTGTACAGATGGTCCGCACACGCGATGCAGGCCGAGCGACCAGACGGGTGACAGCTCCTGCCGGCAAAATGCCGAGGTGCGCTCGGCACCTTCATGTGGTCCCCGCAACCTGTTCACAAGGAGGTCCAGGTCCTCTGCCGTGTCCACATCAGGCCATTCCGGGAGATACGACGGAGAAAGGCCCAACTGTCCGGCGCGACGGTCCGTCTCCGTGAGCACCCGGTCGGTGCTCCAGGGTATGTTCCGGAACAAGTCGGGGACGAGCTTCGTCAGCCCGATCAGGTAGTACCCTCCGTCCGGGCATGGGCCCAGGACAACTGGATGGTTCTGCAGGCGATCAAATGCCTCGAGCAGATATTTCGGCGGAAGATCCGGGCTGTCAGTGGACACCGCTGCGACGCGCTCATAGCCGCGACTGAACAATACGCGAAAGGTGTTTTCGAGTCGGGCCCCGAGATCCGCGCCCTCTTGGGCGACGAGCAGAAATCGAGACGAAGACACTTCCCTGAACTCCGCTTCCGCCTCTCGTGGTGTGAAGGCCACGACTGGGTCCACACCGGGCAATGCGCCGACCATGTCCAGCACGTCGCCAAGAAAGCACCCGTACAAGCGAGCGGCCATCTCCGGATCGAGCGGAGGGCAGAGCCGGGTCTTCACATGGCCGGCTCGCGGGTCCTTCGCCATGACAAACAGGGCATTCGTCACGCGCGCCTCCTATCTGAGCGGTCCCCAAGCGTACCGTAAGACCGTAACGAAGAAGTGATAGCCGGATAAGACGCTGCCGCGGAGCGTGCCGGCCACTTTCGAGCGTCCGATCCGGCGGCGATACTTCACGGGGACCTCGACGATGCGCAAGTGGTGTCTGGCCGCTTTTACGACCATCTCGATCGGCCATCCAAAGGTGGGGTGCGCCATCCCGAGGCGTGCAAGCGTTTCTGCTCGGATGGCCCGGAACGATCCGAAATCCGCGAGGCGGAGGCCGTACAGCAGCCGTACCAGTGCCAGCACAACCCGATTGCCCCATCGCTGGTGGGTTGAGAGGGCGCCCGCCTCATAATCGAGTCGGGATCCGAGGACCAGGTCGGCCACGCCCTGTCGGATCGGGTTCAACACGCGAGCCACATCCTCGGGGGCATCGCTTCCATCCCCGTCGAGGAAAACCAGGATGCCACCCGGTCCCGCCGCTCGCACGCCGGTCAGGCATGCACTCCCGTACCCCCGGCGCGGCTCAAGGACAACTCGGGCCCCGGCTGCCGCCGCGCAATCGGCCGTCCGGTCGCGGCTGCCGTTATCCACCACGATGACCTCGTGGATGAGCGTCCGATCCAGGCCCGCAACTGTCGCGCCGATTGCCCCCTCCTCATCCAGCGCCGGGATGATCGCGGTCACCCGCATCGATTCAGGGATGGCCAGCATCACTCCACCTAGAGTCGAGCATCTGACGCACGCGCGTTCTCTCGGGCCAGCAGCAGAACGAACGGCACATATTCCCCCAGGGCGATGCCCAGCCGGATCGGCAGCGTCGGCGCGAGATAGAATGCGTAGCTCAAGACCACTGCGCCGCTGAGGTACACCCACGCTGGTTTGGGCTGGACCGCGAGAAACGGGAGCAACCAGAGCAGATACCAAGGGTGCAACGTCAACGTGAACAGGGTGAGGGCGCCGGCAATGACCCAGATGCTCGCCAGGAGGTCCTGGGGTCGGCGGCCAGGTCGCCGGAGGACGGTGAGCAGCACGGCGATCAGGGCCGCGCGACCGATCCACGACACCCACTGGGTCGGTGCGCCGGTGAAGAACTGCATCAAGTACAGCAATACCCCCATAACTGACGGATTGAATACCTCTCCCGGGTCCCGCAGAAACTGCGGGAGGTACCCCAGAACCGCAAATCCCGCCTGGAGTGCGAAGGGCAGGTACACGAGCGCGACGGCGCCACCATACCACAGTAGGACGCGCCAGCGACACCTATCGAAGAAAGCCGGAACCAGGGTCATCGGGAAGATCTTCAAAAGGGTCGCTGCGGCCAGCGCGGTCCCCGCACCAGCGGTGCGGCCCCTCACCCACAGAAGGACAGCCGTCAGGATGCACGGAAGCATCAGCGCGTCGACATGCCCGGAACCCGCCGTTTCAACAATCATCAAGGGGTGCCAGGCGTATAGGATGATGCGGCTCCGCGGCAACTCGAATGCCGCGAGCAGACGGAGCAAGAGGACCAGTGCGCAAAGGTCCCCCGCTACCATCAGGGCCTTCATGGCCACGACGCTCTCTCCGCAGACGGCGCGGACACTGCGAAAGGCCACCTCGGCGAGGGGTGGATAGATCGTGGGCGCGAATGGCCGGTTTTGCTGCTGGTAGAGCGGGGCTTGTATTTCGCTCGCCGAAACGAAGCTTGCCGGCGTCGAGAGGTACGGGCTCTCGCCAGCCGTCTGGACGCGAGCGTCCCAGATGTAGCGAAACACGTCACTGGACAGCACCGGAGGCGTGGGCAGGAGCATGAGCCGAAAGCACACGCCAAAGCCGACGATCAGCGCCACCACGCGCGGGTCATCCGTGTCTGACATGAATGCGCAACGGGCGGCTACAAGGAGCAAGGCGAAGAGGAGCGCAAAATGTCCGAGGAAGAAGGGGATGAAGTCCTGCAGCGGGAAGCCCCAGCGAAGCAGGATTGGCCGAACGCCCAGCCGCACCAGCATGGAGGCGTACACGAGCGAGGAGAGCCCGCCCAACACCCAGATGGCAACCTCGAAATGGCGCGGCCGCGGTCCGTCAGCGGCGCCGGCCAGCCTCTCGGTCCATCCTAGATGGCCCAGCATCGTCCGCAGCCATGGCACGGATCGGGCGCCTCTTCGGTTTCAAATCGGGTGCGAAACTCCTGATACCGCGGGCCGTTCCAGATCTCCACAAACGGTTGCTGGTGCACGTTCCCGAGGATGAGTCGCTGGTAATTCCTTGTGGTCCAGGGCGAAATGCAGCAGGGCAGAACGTTGCCGTTCGCCGTGACGTAGCTGAGGGTCCAGGGGCGCTGGCACCCCGCCCAGGGACGCGGACGCTCGTCGGGGGTGAAGCTCGCCTCCGGGGTCGAGTTTCCCGAGGCCTGCAGGGAGATGCCCAGTTCCGCCGCCAGGCGGCTGGCTTGGGCCAAGTATTCGTCTTCGCGACTCTGCAATCCCCCATGAAGCGATTGTTCGGCAACCGCCAGGCCCTCCCCGTAATAGACCAGCCGTTGCAAATTCACCCGATCTGCCCCAATCCGCGCGGCCAACCGGACAAAATCCGGTAGCTCCTGGGCGTTCCGGCGCGTCGTGGTGAACCAGAGCGACACGACGGGTGTCGCCGCGTTCTTCGTGCGCCGGAGCTGAATCAACTCCGTCACATTCTGGACGACCTTCTCGAAAGCCGAGACGCCTCGGATGGCGCGGTAGGTCTCCGCTGTGGCGGCATCCATCGACACCCGCAGTTCGTCCAGCCCGACCGCGATGAGGTCTTGCCGCCGCTTGGGTGTCAGTCCGATCGCGTCGGAATTGAAGAGCACGGTGACGCCGCTCCGCTTGAGAGCGGCAATCATCGGGATCAGGTCCGGGTTGAGTAACGGTTCACCGATTCCGTGCAGCAGGACCCGCTCCAGTCGTGGGAACTGTTCCACGATGCGAGCCAGCTCGCCGAGGGTCAGATCCTTGGGGGGCTCGAGCGTCCGAAAGGTCCGTATGCACGTCTGGCACAGCGAGTCGCACCGATTCGTGACTTCGACGTATAACACGGTGGGAAGGTCCGGCACGATCGCAGGCCGGCTCGCTCGGCGATCGGTCACGCCGCCCCCTTCATGCTCACGGGGGCCCGCAGAATCGTCGTGCACGCGGAGCCGGACTTGAGCAGCGCCGGTCCGGGGATGAGCCGCCCGGGAAGCTGCACGGCCTCGCCGCGGATGACCGGGCAGTACGGATCCGGTGTTGCGAGATTGCCAGCCAGGATCCGCCGGCCGGCGCATCCCCCTGCGCAGGTGTGCTGATACCTGCATCCGAGGCAGCGCGGGGGCAGGGTCCGCGTCGCACAGAAGAGGTCGGTCTGCACGACCGATTCCCCCAGCTCCCAGGCACGCTCCAGCGGCAGGCCCTGGCCCGGCCAATACACGCACGGGAGCACCCGTCGGGTGGGCGTGACCCGAATCGTCCGCCGGCCGCAGGCGCATCCGGCGAGCGTCTCAAGCCCCAGCATCGCATGAACGAGCGGTTCGGTCGTGGCCACGATCCCAGCCTGCTCTGCCAGCAGCCTCCACCCCTCCCAGAATTCCCCGTAGCTCAAGGTGAACTGGTCGGTCGTGACGGGTTGATAGACGTTCACGCGATAGTTCGCGTCGCAATCGCGAGCCAAGCGCGCCACCTCTGGGAGGCGCCGAAAGTTCGTGCGCATCATGACGGCAATGATCGTGATGGAGAGCCCGAGCGCCCGGCACCGGTTGAGGGATCGCATGGCCAGATCCCACGCGCCGCTGCCCCGGAACCGGTCCTGCTCATCCCGGGTGGGGAAATCGAACGAGAATTCCACCTCCGCGAGCGACCGGAGCAGCGTGTCGGGCATGACGGTCACGGTATAGCCATTGGTCGTCAACGTGGTCCGCAAGCCGCGACTCAAGAGGTGCTCGGTGATGCCGCAGAACTCCGGATGGAGCCCATTCTCGCCCGTGCCGAGATTGGCCGCGGAGAACGGGAGGCAATCACACGTTCGGCGCACGTCCGCGAGCGAGAGCCGATGCACCCCGCCCTGCGGCCGGTAGCAATGGGCACAGGCGAGATTACATTCATTGGTGAGGCCGATGCCGAGGGAATAGGCCATTCCCTTCACTCCCAGGGGAGAGAGTCCACCGCGGCCACCAACGCGCCGGGCGTGCCGACCGCGATGGCAGGGGCGCTTGGATGGGTTGTTTCCGTTGCAGTCACTCCTTTCGACGGGGGCAGAGCGAATGAACAGCCGGGGCAGCGAACGCGATGTTCATCGTCTATGTCGCGCTAACTGCCCCGCTGCAAATCGAAAAAGATCGTCATGCCTGGCTACGTCAGGAGTGCCAAGGCGCGTCCCCAGGTGTGCCCGGCGCGGATCGAGGGCTCGATCCGCCGCGCCAGCCAGCCGTCGAGCCCGACGACGCGGCCCGCATGTGTGCTCAAGAACAGCACGGCAAAGCCAGCCAGCATGATGTAGCTCCACGCCCATTCCTGCGGATTGCGTGAGAGGCCGATCATCAGGTTCAGCGACATGCCGAGGGCGGCCAACGCGCCGACGCGGTTGACGAAACCGAGAATGTGGGATGCCCCGATGAACAGCTCGGTCAGGAGCGTGATCCACGCGAACACCAGGAAATGGGGGAGCACCACCGACTCGACGAAGAACCGGTGGGGCGGCAGGAAGGAGTATTTCACCATTTCCTTGGTCCAGTAAAACAGCCCGTCCCCATGTGCCATGCCGAAATCGGGTGGCACCTTCCAGATCGCCTGCTGAATCCACAAGATCCCGTAGAGAATCCGAAGCCCCGCGATCACGTAATCCGTCGCGGGTGTCTGCGTCGTAGCCTTGAACTCCATTGGACGTCTCCTTGGGCCCTCCCGGACCTTACGCCGCCTCCGCCGTCGCAATCTCGCCTTGGGCGATCGTGGCACTGCCTGCTTCCCGTTCGAGGCCCAGCAACTCCACCCAGGCGTTCTCGGGGACACCCAGTGCCGCGTCGACCACGCGCGGGTCAAACTGCTTCCCGGACTCTCGGCCTATCTCCTCCAGGGCATGCTTCAGCGAGCCTGCCTTTCGATGCGGCCGATCGTGGGTCATCGCGTACAGGGCGTCCACGACGGCAAAGATCCGCGCGATAAATGGGATGTCCTCGCCTTTCAGCCCCTTGGGGTAGCCCGAGCCGTCATAGCGCTCGTGATGGGCGCCCACCACCTCCAGCGCCGGGGTGAGGATGGGCACGGTTTCCAGGATGTCCACCCCCTCCGCCGGGTGCCGTTCGACCATCTGGCGCTCGACCAGGCTGAGGGGCTCAGCTTTCTGTAGGATCGCCTCCGGCGTGCGGATCTCTCCGATGTCGTGGAGCAGGGCCCCAAGCTCCAGCGCCTCCCGCTGTGCGGGCGAGACCTCAACCCGCTCGGCCAGGGCGACGCTGGCCTTCGCCAAGCGGGAGAGGGTCCCTGGCTTCTCGCCGCGGGCCTCGAGCGCGCGGACCACCACCGCGGTCAAGCTGCGGTAGGACACCTGGAGACGCTCGACCATGAGGTAGAACACATTGGCAAGCAGGCCGATTTCGTCGCGGGCGGTCACCCGGATGCGGCTGGTGAGATCGCCTTCCACGATCCCGCGCGCCAAGGCGGCCAGCTGGCCGACGGGCCGGGTGATGTGCCTCGCCAGGATGATGCCCGCGCCAAGTGCGAGGGCGGCTGCGACCAGGGACTGGAGATAGAGCCGGCGGCGGATTGCCGCAAGCTGGTTGAGATAGACATCCGCGCGATAGTCCACGTCCAGGGCCGCCACGGTCTTTCCGGCCGCGTTCCGGATCGGAGCGAAGGCGGTAATCCACGCGCCATGCTCGTTCTTGTAGATGCCGGTGAATCCGGGTGTTCCCGCCTGCAGCACGCCATGCACGACGGGCTGGATCTCGGGCACCAAATGATAGGGCTCTCCCACCGGCACATTCCACATGCTGATCACGGCGAACCGGGCCATCGCCCCATCCACGTTCGAGAGGGTATACACCGCATCCTTCAAGTTGTTGGTCTCTTGAATGCGGGTGAGCTGTTTGCGGAGTGCGGCATACGCCTCCGTATCTGTCCGTCCGGCAGCCACCACGGCCTCGTGGAGATCCCCGTCCACGAGGAGCGCGCCGGTGCGGGCGATATTCAAGAGCAACTGGCCGAGGGAGTCGCGGAGCAGCCGGTCCTGGGCGCGGTACTGCAGGAATCCGCTCACGAGGATGGCGAGCACGACCAAGAACACCAGCCCGGCGCCCAACCGCCACCCCAGCCGTCGCCACAACGGCAGCGCGGCTCGTAACGCTCTCTGCTCCCCTTGCGCTGGCATCTTACGCCCCTTGTTCCTCATCCAACGTCAGTTCCGATACGTCCCGCTCAAAAAACATCTCTACCGTCCAGTCGAGGACGACCCGGACACGGGCGGCCAGGGTCGGCAGCTTCAGCATGTAGACTGCCTTCCAGAGCAGCCAGGCGGGAAATCCGAGGAGTTTCATCCCCTGGAGATCTGCGACCGCGGTCCGCCGGCTCAGGGGGACCATCTCTCCGAGCACGCGAAACCGGAATGGCTGCCTCGGACGACCCACCAGCTCCGCCTCGATCTGGCGACCTAACGCCCGGGCCTGCCGGATCGCCACCTGGGCGGTGGCCACGTACGGCGCCCCATTGTGCGCATCGGTTTGGGCGGCATTGTCCCCCAACGCGTACACTCCAGGCGCGCCAGTGACCTCGAAGAATGCGTTCACGATCAGGCGCCCGTCGCGTGCCTTGGGGAGCGGGAGATTTGCCACCACCGGGCTGACGCGATTGCCAGCCGTCCAGATCACGCACTGACTGGGTATTGCGCGACCGTCCTGCAGTGTGAGGCCGTCTGCCGTCACCGCCGCGGCCCGGCTGGCTTCAATCTCGATCCCGCGGTGAAGCAGTTGCTCCCGGGTGTACTGGGCGAGACGGGTCGCCGTCTGCGGGAGGACCGCGCTGCCGACCAGGACCAGCCGGATGACGTCGGCGGGAATCGAGGGGTAGTGGCGGAGCAGGATGCCGCGGGTCAATTCCTCCAGAGCCGCGATCAGCTCTGTCCCGGCGTGGCCCGCCCCGACCACTACGAAGGTCAGCAAGCGCCGCCGCACCCACGGGTCGTCTGCCAGGGCGGCGGCCTCGAAGAGGTCCACTACCCGGTTGCGGACGAGCACGGCATCCCCGACCCCCTTGAATGTCAACGCATGCGCCGCGGTCCCGGGCACCATGGTTACGTTTGGCGTGGCGCCCAGGGCCAGGACGAGCTTGTCGTAGCTGACGTGCTGGCGCAGTTGCGAACGCCGATGGCGCACGACGACCCGGCGCCGGTCGAGGTCCACCGACTCGACCAGCATTTCGCCGAATTCAATACCCCATCTTCCACACAGCGGCCGGATGGGGTATAGCACATGCCGGGACTCCACCGCGCCCGTCGCCGCCTCGGCCAGCATCGGGGTGAACAGGAAATAGTTCTGCGCGCTGACCAGGGTGATGTGCACGGGCAGCACGCCGACGCATCGCTTCGCCAGTTCGAGGGCCGTGGTGACGCCTGCGAACCCGCCGCCCGCAATCACGATCCGGGGCGCCAGGGACGTTGAGGGCCGGGCAAGAACGTGCCCGCCGACGATGGGTATGGCGGCCTGCCCCGTGGTCTTTTCAGCCGCTACTGCCGTTGAACTCGCCATGAAACAACCCTCTCCGGTACGATGCTCGGTCGGGTCGAGGCGATTCGAATGACGCAAGAGCCGGTGTTTCCGGGGAGGAGAAATAGCTTACCCGCCGAACGCTGGCGGGACAATCAATCATTCAAACATTGAAGGACCCAAACGCCCCGTGCTGGTTAGAGAGCAACGACGTGGGTGGCGTGATCGTCCGGGTCCCTCCGGCAGCAGGCGAGAAGCCGTGCCCTCTAGGCGGCGAACCGGAAGGAGCCGGCCATCAGGACCACTACGCCACCCACGATCGGTACGGCGCGTGCCAGGGACGGCCGCCGCAGTTCGTTTCGAAGGTTCTCAGTGTGCTCCCGGTGACCGTGTACACCGCCGCCGAACGCAGGCGAATTATGCGTAGTGCCCACTCATGCTTGAGGCCTGGAGGGAAACGAGTGAGTCGACGACGTCACGTGTGATCACAACGGCACTGGCGTAATTGGGGAGATTGACGTCGAGCGCGGCGTGCATCTCTTCTTCCGAGTAATCCGCGGTCGCGTCTTTTACCATCGTGACCTCGTAGCCAAGCTCAGCGGCATAGCGTACGGTCGCCTCCACACAGGTATGGGCAATGAGCCCGATCACGATGAGTTGATGGACGCCGTGTTTCTTGAGCTGCAAATCCAGATCCGTGTTGGCAAAACCGCTGGAGCCCCAATGCTCGAGGGCCACGACGTCACCCAATTGTGGTGTGAACTCGCTACGGATCTCGCCGCCCCACGTGCCGTATTCGAATGCCTTGTGCAACCACGCTGCCTTCTGGATGGGTGCAATGTACTTCCAGGTCTCGTAATCACCCGGACGGTAGCGGCGATGCAGCGCATAGAATACGCGAAGTTCCGCCTTCCGCGCAGCATTCAGGACTTGCAGCATTGCAGCATATGAGGAACACAACCGTTTGCTTCAGCAACACTCTTCAAGCGATCCCATATTTTCCCGCCCTCGGAAATGAAATCGTTGTACGGATCGATGACGAGAAGTGCACTGATCTTTGTGTCAAACTCAAGAGTGGCCATCTTCTGACCTCCGATTATGCGGGCACCTCACTCGAAGCCAGAGTGTGATGAATGCGAGCCTCCGAAGACCCCACTGTCGCTTGTGCCGACGCGGTGAATGCCGCCGTATGCCTCTTGACGAACTCCCGCACGCTCAACGGCCCTTGCCGCGTTAGTGTGAGCACGTCGTCCGACATCCGGTCGTAGCGTCCCGCGCGGTGCAGATCGGCCATCGTCGCGAGGTGGGTCACCAGGTGAACCGGCAAGCCGCGCTCGAGCAGCCCGTCCCGCCACGGCCCGACCGGAATGTCCTGATAACTGATCGTGCGGCCAAGCGCCTTCGAATACTCCTGCGCAAAGAAATGCATGTTCTCCGACTGCGGACCGGTCAGGTGATAGATCTTGCCGAGGTGCGGCTGCGGATTGGCGAGCAGCACGGCGATCACCCGGGCGACATCTTCCACGGCGATCGGCGACGTCTTGCCATCGCCGAGCGGGAGTCTGATCTGATTTGATTCCCGGACCGAATCGGACGTGAGCAGCAGGAAGAATCCTTCGAGAAACACGGTCGGCCGCACGTGCACCAGCGGCAGACCGGACCAGTTCAGCGCCTGCTCGGCGAGCCAGTGCAGCTTGTGCTGCGGGCTCGCGGTGGTTTCGGTAATACTCATCTGAGAGACCGTCATCTGCGACATGTTGATGAACGCCTTCACGCCGTGATGCTTCGCCACCACCGCCGCATTGACCGTCGCGGCCAGATAGGCCTCCGAAACCGACATGCCGAAGTACAGCGTCTCGCAGCCGGCGATCGCTCGATGCATGGCATCGAGATCGAGCAGATCTCCGACCACGACCTCCGCACCCCTGTCGCGCAACGCCTGCGCACGTTCGTCTTCCATGCGGACCATCGCCCGCACCGTCTTGCCTTGCTTCAACAGCAGTTCGCTGACCGTGCGCCCTACCGCGCCGACGCGGCCCGCCGCGCCGGTGACCAAAATGGGAGTTGGCATGCTTTCCCCCCTATGCGTTCACCCAACTCGAATATCAGATCTGACGGAGGTGCGGGAGGCTCTTCCGTCGCGTCCGCCAGTGGTGCGCGCTCTTGCCGTGCAGACCAATGTCACGGGTTGAGCGATGGTGCTTCCATCGGACATTGTCGTTCGATTCATAGTTGATTCCTTTGGTTCATTTGTTTCGCTCCTCGGTGCTAGGGGGCGTAACGGGTGAACACGAAGTCGCGATCTTTGGCGGGCTCGTGGCAGGGAAAGCAGGTCCGGTGCACCGCCTCGTCGGCAGGTTTGCCGTCGTTGAACTGGGCGAACCCCCACCCACCCGTCGACGCGTACTTTCTAGAGTCTTTGACCATGAATTGAACGCCATTCGTGGGGGATCCGGCAACGAAGGATTGGGTACGGCCGAAAACCTTGTTGTTCTCTTCCGACGGGACGTACCTCCAGGCCAGCCGGGCGATGAGCGTGCCGTCCGGGAACGGATACTTCCCTTCCCGATAGGCATTGACGGCTATGTCGTTGCCCAGAACGGCGCGCAAATCATTGAGGTTGCCTTCTTCGTGGGCCACGGAGATCAACTTCCAGTCGCGGTATCCGGGGGGAATTGCGACTCCGAAGATCGGGGCGGTCTCTTCACCGGTGCGTCCAGATGGGGCGGCCGTGGAGGCGACCACGCCGGCCATCGTTGCCACGGCCACCAGCAAGAGAGCGATCCGTCTCATGCGGCGCCTCCTTCCAATATGCGCGGTTTAGCCCACTCGTCACCTGGCGGTCACGCATACCGGCCGGGAACAGACGTTGTCAGCAGCCGTCCTGAATCAAGGATGCCCGCCACGGTTTCCGATCATAAGCCTCTCGAATCCAACGCAGGCTGTCGCCACCCCATGTGCTTCGTGAATCTTGGTCGCGACGGCTTCGGCGGTTCGGCGGGTGGCCCACCAAACCATTCGCGTCGCAGTGGAACGCGCCCGTCCTCGCCAAGCGCAATCCCGGCGCCGACCAGAGCGGCGCCGAGGTAGCGGGAAGGAGGTCGCTACGGGCTCTTCTTCTGGGAGGAATTGGCTCCCGTGCCCTCATCTGCCTTGGGTGCGAGCTTCTCGCTCGAGTTCGCCGTGTCATGCGACGGCGCGGGAGCAACGGTCGACGCCGTCTTCTTGCTCTTGGACGGATGAGCCCCGGTGCCCTCATCCGCCTTGGGCGCGATCTTCTCGCTCGAATTCGCCGTGTCCTTGCTCGGCGCGGGAGCGACCTGGGCCAGCGCCGGGGATAGCACCAGCATGCCGAAAGCCATTGCGATCAGTCCAGACCATATCTTGTGCTTCAAGGGATCCTCCTCACATCGTGGAATTTCACCCGCCACCACGGCGGGCAGCGACTCGGACACGCTACCTTCTGGCAGCGACCCGAGGATGTGCAGAACCGACTTCTTCCGGAACGGTTGTCGCTATAGGTCCTGGCTCGAAGTCAATCAAGGAGGACTTCTGGGGGGCAGCCCGCGTGCCTATCGCGCCTTCACCCAGGTGTCTGCATTCCCCACCAGTTGGACGGCCACATCCGAGAAGAAGACCCGCACCGGCTTGCCGTCCTTATTCCCGGGGTGGTTCAGTGAGATAAGAAGAGGGCCGGCCTTCTTGTAGTCCTCCCACGACCAGACGCCAATCCACCTTGGACTTCCGCCGTGGTTGTAGATCCATTCCCGGATGCGGTTGTTGGTACCAACGAAGAGTTCCCAGGTGTCGCCGGGCGAGTAGCCCTCCGCCGGATACGTCACCACGACTCGCCTGGCGGACCCCTTCCCCAGGGGCAGTCTCTGCATCCCCGTATCTTCCACTGTGGCGCTGCTGTCCCAGGCAAGATGGAAGGGGAACAGCAGCCAATACTGATCGTTGATGAACGCCGAATCGATTTCGTCCTTCACGACCGCGGTCTGACTTCCGAGCTGAGAGCGCAGGTACGTCACCTTCACCGGCTGGCCCGCCTTGTCTTTCCCCTCGTAGGAGACCTGGTCGGTCTTCGGCTCCCAGACCCACGTTCGAGACAGGTTGAGCTCGGCTATGTGGAAGGTGTAGCGAATCCGCTCGATTTGGCTAAACGCATCGAGACCATAGGCCTTGGCGATCTGTTCGGAGACCGACGAGTGGTTCTGCGCCCAGGACGTTGTAGCGGCAAATAGTGCGCCGAGAACCAGGAGGCGGATTGCCAGAACACGGCTCGCATTGATCATTACTGTCCCTCCTCGGTGAAACACGGAATCCTTTCGGTTACCAGCGGCCGAAATGCGAACCGCCATCGACGTACAGGATGTCACCGGTGACTGTCGCGGCCTCGGTCAGATACCGGACCGCATCCGCGATGTCCTTGACCGTCGAGGGACGACCCATCGGCGAAAGATCCTCCATCGCGGCTCGGGGAGTGTCCCGGTGCAGCGGCGCGTGGACGACGCCAGGCGCAACGGCGTTGACGCGGATGTTGTCCTTCGCGTAAATCGTGCCGGCGGCGCTGGCTTGGGCTGAGGCCTCTGCGCTGAGACTGTCTGCCAGCATGATCGCCCATGGTCAGACGCGATAGTGACTAGCTGGGGGATTTTTCCGTGCGCCGGAGGATTGAGGGGCACCTCCTCTTTTCGGAGGAGGTGGAGGGGGCAATTTCGACGCTCGCAACCCACTACCATGCCCGTTTGCGAAAGTCGGAAGGAACGCGCGCAAGCGGCGAGAAGTTGGAATGGGGCTGCGACTTCTAATAGAAGGTACATCGACCTAGGCCGCACCAATGTTCCCCCTCCGAAAGCAGGGGGTAGGCCTCATACCTTCGTTCGAGGCAAAAATCCCCCAGCTAGTCAATAGTGTGCTTGGGCCTAGGCGATCATGCTGTCATGTCGGCTTCCGGAAAAAACTCACCGGCTCGTGCGGCCCGTCTGTCGACCGGAAAAGTTCCAGGCCGATGCAAAAATCGCTCAGCGTTTTGTCCACAATGCAATTCGCATCGCGCAGCACATCGGAAAGCTCCCAATACCTACGGCTGAGGAGGCTAGTTTCGAGAGTGAAACAACACGTCGCCGCAATTGCAAGTAAGAAGGGGACAGCAGATGGCAAGGATGAAGGCGGTGCAAGTCCCGAAGGCGGGCGCGGAGTTCGAACTGGTGGAACGGGACATTCCCGAGCCCGCTGCGGGACACGTGCGGATTCGCGTACACGCTTGTGGAGTGTGCCACAGCGATGTCATCACAAAAGACGGGCTCTTTCCGGGTGTCTCGTATCCGCGGGTGCCCGGCCACGAGGTCGCGGGAACAATCGACAAGATCGGTGGCGGGGTTCAGGACTGGAAGCCGGGCGACCGGGTCGGGGTCGGCTGGCATGGCGGCCACGACGGGACGTGTCCCGCGTGCCGGCGGGGGGACTTCGTGACCTGCGCCAACGGCAAGGTATGCGGCATCAGCTATGACGGGGGTTATCAGGAATTCATGGTCGCACCGGTCGACGCCTTGGCCCGCATGCCGGACGCGCTCGATCCGGTCGAGGCCGCACCCTTGATGTGTGCGGGGTTGACCACCTTCAATGCCCTCCGGCATAGCGGAGCGCTGCCCGGCAATCTGGTGGCCATCCAGGGAGTGGGCGGGCTCGGCCACCTGGGCGTGCAGTTCGCCAAGCGATTGGGCTATCGCGTCGTGGCCATCGGCCGCGGACCAAGCAATGCCGCGCTCGCCCACAAGCTCGGCGCGGACCGCTACATCGACAGCATTGCCACGGAGGTCGCGGTCGAACTGCAGAAGCTCGGCGGGGCGCGCGTGATTCTGGCAACGGCGCCCAGCGGGAAAGCGATGTCGGCCCTGATTGAAGGCCTCGGCGCCAACGGCACCCTGATGGTCGTCGGCGCGTCGGCAGACCCCATCGAAGTGCCGCCCCTGGAGTTGCTGCTCGGTAAGAAGCGCATCCAGGGGTGGTTGGCAGGAATCCCCACCGACGCCGAAGACACGCTGCGCGTTGCGGCGCTGACGGGGGTGCGCCCCATGATTGAGAAATACCCCCTGGCCAGGGCCGCGGAAGGCTATGCGCGCATGCTGAGCGGGAAGGCCGAATTCCGCGTCGTTCTCACGATGTGAGATCCGCAATCCGAAAGGGCGTATGGCAAGGACGCAAGGTCGAGTACTCGCCATCAGTGTCGGTCGGCCGCGCGAGTTCGAGTATCACGGCCGCCTCGTGAAGAGCGCCATCTGGAAGTCCCCTGTGGCGGGCCGGATCGCTGCTCGCGATGTCAACTTGAGCGGGGATGACCAGGCGGATCGCCAGGCCCACGGCGGCCCCGACAAGGCCATCTATGCCTATGCCGTCGAAGATCTTCGCTGGTGGGCCCGGGAGATGGGACGCCCGATGCAGAATGGGGAGCTGGGCGAGAATCTCACGACGGAGGGCATCGATGTGAATGGAGCTCTCGTCGGGGAGCGGTGGGCAGTCGGGACCACCGTGCTCGAGGTCTCCGAACCGCGTGTGCCCTGCTGGCGGTTGGGGGTGCGGATGAACGACAAGCAGTTTCCCCGTCGGTTCCTAGAAGCCCTGCGCCCCGGTGCGTACTTGCGCATCCTTGTCGAGGGCGAGGTGGGGACCGGAGATGAGATCCAGGCCATGGAGCGGTCCGACCACGCCCTCACCATCCGTGATGTCCTGCGCATTTACGCCTTCGACCGGGCCGAGGCGGGGCGACTCCTGGCAATCCCGAGGATGTCCGAGAGCTGGCGATGGTGGGCGGAACACGCCCTGCAGGAGGCGAAAGCCCGTGCTGCGGAGACGGCGGCTCCCGGGTGCCATTAGGGGGCGGCGACACCCGTCATGCGACCCGCGGATGTCGGAAGCGAACTGGTGCGCGGTCCGATGCCATGCGGTCCGACCGTTCGCCTAGGGCGTGGGTAGGTGAGATTGCTCGATGCGAGAGCAGTTGCCGGAATCCGGTTGCCCCCAGGTGGGGCAGGGAACGGGCGGCATCGATTCTCCGTTTATCGATCCCTGCCAGGTGGCCTCTCTTCGCCCCGACAAGGAGACAGCGATGCAGGCGATGAACGACAGGGCCAGCGACCTTGGGCGGGAATATCCGATCGACGCACGCCGTTTCTCCCTACTGGAGCTTCCGGTCTGTGACGGATTTACCGAGGCAGTGCAGCGC
>DATJQT010000334.1:0-5884 GCA_035505475.1 Vulcanimicrobiaceae bacterium | reverse complement strand
GATGCGCTGGTTCTCCGTCCCGCCCCAGAAAGCAAGGCGGCTCCCATACCTGCGCTTCAAGCCGGCCGGCTCCATGCCCGCCGCGGTCGGCTGGACGGGATTGAGCGCCTCGACCCCGATCTCGATCAAGTCGTCTAGAATGGCGGCGACCGACCCGCAGGAATGAAAGACCAGCTTGGCCGACGACAGGTCGCGCACGGCGCGGAAGAATCGGCGATGGCGTGGCTTGATGTATCGCTGGTAGTGCTCGTAGCTCATCTGCAGGCCGTCTTGCGCGCCCAAGTCGTCGGAGCAGAACACCACGTCCACCGCTTGTCCGACTTTGGCGAGCTGGTTTTTCGTGATCTGGATCGTGATGTCTAGCACCGCGTCGAAGAGCGCCTCGAGCCGTGCCGTATCCACCACGAAATCGCAGAACCAGTCCTCGAACCCGCGCAGGTACTGGCTGATGTGTACGAACGCCGACGAGACGTTCAGGACTGCCGCGCAGTCCGTGTGCTCCCGAATCCAGCGCACCCGCTCGGCGAGGCCGTCCGTGAACGCCGGCTGGTCGGGATCGGGCCAGGAATACTTTCGAATGTCCGCCACTGTGATCTCACCGCTGAGCGGCGACTTGGCCAGATCGTAGTAGTAGCTCCCCTCCGGCCAGACCCGCTCGACGCCCCACATGTCACGGTAGGCGCGCGGCCCCAGGTCGGCAAACGCGCCCAGCGGTGCCGGACCGGGATTGACGGCGCGTGTATCGATGCCGAGGGCGGCGAGCACTGGCTCATCGATGTCCGCGATTCGCATCATCCGGTCGACCAATCGCGTCGGCGTGCGGACGCCGAATCGTGTCTTCAGCCGCTCGTAGCCTTCCACTACCATGCTGGAGTTTCGCGTCCCCCCAAGGTCGATCGGCACCCGGTCCGGCTGCCGATGCGAGAGCGCCGCACGTACGCGTTCGCGTGCCGTCATCATGCGCCTATCTCCGATCCGCTCATTGCGCACCTTTCGCATGACTGGTGGTGGCCATGCCCAAGCCCCGTGGCGCGAACATGGCGTGCAGGTTGGCCAGGAACCCCGTCACCTCTGCCGCCCGCCCGTTGACTTCGGCTATCGGGTTCGACGGCGATACCTGCGCCTGAGCGGACACGGCCGGCAACAGGACAGAGCGCCAACACAAGAGGAGACACTGGACATTATGCAGGCGGCGGTCGCCGCCGAGCCCTTGAGAACCGGCCAATGAAATGCCGCCCGTCCGCAGTGTTCGGACCGGTCGGATCCACACCCTCACGCGCCGACCCGGTACCGCTTGACCACAGCCGCATCCAGTTCGATGCCGAGACCGGGGCGCTCGCTGAGGACGATAAATCCATCGTGATCCACAAACAGCGGCTCTTTGACAAGCTCCGACATGAGCGGGTGCGCCGGAAACACCATCTCCGCCATGCTCGCATTCGGCACCGCACCCAACAGGTGCAGGGCTGCGGCCACCGCGACGGCCGATCCGTGGATGTGCGGCGCGAGCGGCAGATTCCAAGCCTGCGCGAGATGGGCGATCTTCAGGCTTTCGGTCAGTCCGCCCGCCCAGGCGACGTCCGGCTGCACGAAATGAACGGCGCGGGCGGCGATGTAGTCCCGAAAGCCGACCAACCCGTACGTGCAGGTCTCGTAACCGGCGACCGGAATCGCGACCTTCTCTGCCACTTCTGCGCTGCCGCGAAGGTCGTCGGGGCAGACCGGCTCTTCGTACCAGTACACGTCGGAGGGCTCGAACGCCCGCCCCATCTTCACCGCCGTCGGCACATCCCAGGCACCGTTCACGTCCACCATCACGCGCACGTCGGGACCGACCGCCTGGCGGACCGCCTGGACGCGGGCGAGATCCTCGGCGAGCGAGACCTCGCACACGCCGCGGTGCGCCATGGCACGGAGCGGGCTGCCCTCGATCCCGCTGTTGCGGCCGACCTTCATCTTGACCGCGCGAAACCCGTGGCGGACATAGCCGTCCATCTCGGCGACCAATTCCCGGATGTCCTTCCCTTCGGCATAGAACCCGCCCGTGGCGTAGGCTGGCACGCGCTGACGGTATCCGCCGAGCAGGCGCCAGACCGGCAGGCCGGCCAGCTTGCCGCGCAAATCCCAGAGCGCGATGTCGATGCCGCTCATCGCCGCAATCAGGATGCCGCCCCGGCCGTGCTTATACCCGCGCTGGTGCATCTGCTGCCAGAGCCGCTCGATGTCGCGCGGGTCCTCTCCCACAAGGTGGGTCCGGAGTTCGCCCTCGATCACCGCTTGCGTCGAAGACAGCGGTCCGCCGAAATGCGCCGCTTCCCCGAGGCCGACCAGGCCGTCGTCGGTTTCGACCTCGACCAGCAGCGCCGGCTTGGTGGCCATGATGTAGTTGGCGTCGAACACCGGCTGGGGCAGCCGCACTTCGACCGGCAGCGTCCGGATGTCTCGGATCTTCACCGAAATCTCCTTTGCGTGAGGCTAATAGGCCGGCTGGACGTCATGCGCATCCAGCTCCACGGAGGCGGCCTGATGGATCAGCGTGATGCGGATGACCAGCCGGGCATGGGCCCCCTTGCGGACCAGGACGCCCTGCAGACCCTTGAGCGGCCCCCGGATCACTTCGACGAGCATGCCTTCTTCGAGATACGGATGGGGGTCATACGGCAGTGTGCTGGTGACCAGCCGGCGAACCGATTCGATCTCCGCCTCCGGAATCGAGACCGGGCCGTCCTGGTTGCCGATGATCTGGACCACCCCCTGCGCCGTGAGCACCGTCAGTCGGTCCCCCAGCCTGAACCGGGCGAAACAGTAGCCGGGAAATAAGGGGAAGGACACGCGCTTGCGACGATCTTTCCACTGGCTCAAGCGCTCGATGGTCGGCAAGAACGGCTCGATGCCGCGGGCCTGCAATTGGTCCTGCACCCGCTTTTCGTGCCGAGAGCGGGTCCGGATCGCGAACCATTCCTGGTCGTGCTGCAACGTGAGCCTCCGGCCACTGACAACGGACTCAAACGCTGACCGACTATTTCGGATACTCGTCGATCGCGTGGAACGTCTCGCGGCCCTGGAGCATGCCGGGACGAACCACGTAGGTGCCGGTGCATCCCAACTCCAAGACATATTCGGCGGGCTGTTTGGATCCGGCGGTTGCGGCATACGTCACGCCGGATGCCAGTGCACCGACCGGACAGAGCAAAAGCGCTTTGAACGGCGTCCAAAAGATTGACCCCAGGACAGCCGCGGTCGTGTTGAACCCGTCCGACACCGTGGTATCCGATTTGAGTTGCGAGGGGTCGGGCGTGGCTGTCTGGGCAGCGCCGATCGCGGGGACCATCGCGGTGCAGATCAACAGGATGATGCAGGCCAGGGTGCGCATGGGAACCTCCAATGGAACGTGTGGTTCACGTCTCGCGGGACCGGGTAGACCGGGTACCCGTCCATTCGCGCACGAGCGTGTGCGAAATCCCGAACCGGTCCAGGATCCGCCCGACCGTGTGATTGACGATATCGTCGAGGGTCTGCGGCCGATCGTAAAACGCGGGGACCGGCGGGAAGATGACCGCCCCCGCCTCCGCCAAGAGCGCCAACTGCCGAAGATGCCCGAGATGCAGCGGCGCCTCGCGCACAGCCACGACCAGCGGCCGCCCCTCTTTCAGCGTCACGTCCGCGGCGCGGCAGAGCAGCCCCTCTCCCGTCGAGGTGGCGAGGGCGGCCGCCGTCTTGATGCTGCACGGCAGAATCACCATGCCGACCGTCCGGAACGTCCCGCTGGCCAGGGCCGCCCCGATGTCGCGATTGTCATACACGGCGGTCGCGAGGCCCTCGACGTCGGCCACCGCATGGTCGGTCTCCTCGATAATCGTCCGCTTGCCGGGGCCGGTGATGACCAGATGGGTCTCCACCTCCGTGCCGCGCATCACCTCGAGCAGCCGGATACCGTAGATCACCCCGGTCGAGCCGGACATGCCGACCACCAGTCTCATCCTGTAGCCCTCAAGTGTGCGAGCATTGCTCCCCACTCGTGCCGCAGGTGCTCCGGACTATTGCGCGGGGCGAACCGGATGCCGTCCACCACCGCGCCGCCGCCCTCGTCGGGATGGGGCACGTCATGCAGAACGGTCTCGATGGCCGCCTCGAAGCCGACGAGGTCAGCTCGGTCGCCGAGCCGTACTTCCGCCCGGACCGTAGCCTTTACATAATACACGGTCCCGGCTTCGATGAAACCCAACGTGATCCGGCCGGACCGCCGCAGGTTGGCCGCGGTCCGACTGGCCTCCGCAACCGCGACGCGGATCCGTCGGAGGTCCAGCGCCAGCACCTCGCCGTACGACAGGAGTGCCGGATGCGGCCAACCGGCCGGATCGGTGGTGACCACGACGACCGCCAGGAACGGCCGGTCCCCCACAGGGCCGGCGAGGCGACCGAACAACGTATCAGGCAGCTCGGACCCGATCGGGTGCGACATCTATGGCTTCCGTCGCAGCACCGCGGCGAGCCCCAGACCTGATCCCACCACCAGAAACAGGCTCAGTAGCTGCGCGGCACGAACCGGACCCAGCATCAAGCTATCGATGCGCAGTCGCTCGATGAAAAACCGTCCCATCGAATACAGGCCGAGATAGCAGAGCGTGAGAGCGCCCGGCCACCGCTCGAACCGCTTCCGCAAACCGAACCACAGGATGGCAAATACTACCAGGTTCCAGAGGGATTCGTACAAGAACGTGGGATGGAAATACTCAAAATCTTTCCAGGCGACGGGCCGGTGATACGGATCGATGTACAGTTTCCAGGGGAGTGCGGTCGGCATGCCGAACGCTTCCTGGTTGAAGAAATTCCCCCAGCGGCCGACCGCCTGGGCCATGGCAACGCCCGGCGCCAGCAGGTCGGTGGTGACGAGCAGCGAGAGGTGCATGTGGCGGCAATAGAGCACGATGGCCAGCAGGCCGGTCAGCAGCCCGCCGTGGATCGCCAACCCGCCCTCCCAGATCGCCAGGATCTTCCCGGGATGGGCGCCGTAGTACTCCCAGGTGAAGGCCACATAATAGAGCCGCGCGCCCACCAGCCCGCTCAGGACCGCGAGGAAGATTGCGGTCAAGATTGGCTCGGGGTCCTGGCCGCGGCGCAGTGCCTCGCGCTGGGCCAGCGCGGTGCCGAGCATCACCGCGGCCGCAATGATGAGTCCATACCAGCGAATCGCAAACGTCCCGAACTGCAGGGCGACCGCTCCGGGCGAGGCGAACATGCACGCTCCTGTGGCATCGAACCGACGCTCACAATAGTCGCCGAGTCGGCGCTCCGTCAAGTGGAAGAACGGCACTGGGCAGGCGGGACGGCCCGACTGGAAGGCTGCTGGGAAGGCTCAGCGGCGGCGGGAGCTCCTGCTCCCGCGCTCGGCGCCGGAGGGTCGCACGGCACCGGCCGCGCTGGCGGTGGCGACCTGGTAGGCGATGCCCTCGATGAGAGGCATTGGATGGAATCCGAAACTCCGCACGACCGCATCGGGCGCGGTGACGGTGCCGACGTCGATGAGCTCGAGATGACGATACCCCAGGAACAGGTGCTGCCCGAAGGTCTCTAGCAGGCGGACCGTCCAACCCAGCGCGCGCGGCGACAGATGCAGCTTGACCCGGGGAAGATTCATCATCTTGCTGACCTGATCGGCGATCTCTTCGTAGCTCAAGTGCTGCGGACCGCCGATCGGGATCGTCCGGTCCACACAGTCATCGTCCTGCAGCGCGCGCAATATGCACGAAACCACATCGCCGACCCAGATAGGCTGTACCAGTGTCCGACCCGTACCGGGCAAGAGGACCACCCCTGTCCGTCGCAGCACCCGGATCAACCCCTCGACCAGTCGGTCGCCCGCCCCGAACATCAGCGAGGACTG
>DATJQT010000333.1:0-10161 GCA_035505475.1 Vulcanimicrobiaceae bacterium | reverse complement strand
TCCTCGATCGGGTTGCTCGCCAGCATTGCCCGTCTCCGCTTCACCGGCATGCCCACACTACCATGCACCCTCGTCCTGAGCGGTCAGAACCGGACATTTCTACTTTGCAGGGAATAGGACATCTCTATTTTGCGTTGACAGGCGTCGGCGTCAGATACGTTAGGTGCCCGGCGGCACTTGTCAAAGCAAAATAGAAATGCCCCCTTTTGCTGTGGGCCGGCCCTTTACGACGCCTGGCGCTGCCGGTCAGTCTCCGACGCGATCTGACGGTACATGCCGTCGGGAGCCAGGTCGATTTCGCCGGGCCAGGCGACGGCGCCCTGATCGATGAAGACGCGATTGAAGAATTGCGGTTCCCGCAGCGGCGCCAGCACCCCCGTTAGCTCTTCGGGACGAAAGCGAATACGACCGCTCAGCCCGTCCTGGAAGCGGACAAAGAGGCAGCAGTCCGGCTCGGGTTTGACTTCGACAATATCCCAGTACACCTTGCCTCCGTTCACGATAGCGGCTCAATTCGCGCGGGAGGCGAATTTTCACGACAGAGCCGCCAGTCGTCCAGCAGTTCTTCTCAATGCATCATCGCCCATTCCTGCACGAGTTTCAAAGCGCGACCGGGAAGCGTCCCTTCCAGGATATTGAGCGTGGCGATCTCGATCGTCGCCTCGAATTCGCCATACCGAGCATAGAAGTGCGGTGGCGGATGATCGTTGAAGAACATGCGTATCAAGATCCCGTAAAACACACTGATCGCAGGCATTCCGCGAGGCCGATTCTAACACCCGGCGGATTGCTCCTCGCCGGCCGGCCTGCGACACGTCGCTGCGTTACTTTTCGTGCATCCGACTCCGATGCGCTTCGCGGGACCTCCCCGCGCGCGGAGGAGCTAAGAGACTGCTCCAGTGCCGGAGGCGGTGCGCGGGTTCCTCAATCTGCGGACCAGCAGAAACGCCAGCGGGTGCAGGAAGCCCATCATCACGAATACCGGCGTGTAGGAGTACGCGGTCACCAGCCGGCCGATCAGGTTGGTGGAGATCATCCCGCCCAGGCCGCTGCCTGCCGCGACGATTCCAAAGACCGTTCCCAGCGTGTGTTTGGGACACAGATCCACCACCAGGGTGCTGAGCGAGATCTGCCAGAGCATGTGCGCAAAGGCCGCCGTGGCTGCGATCAGCACCGCCAGGATCGGAGTGGGGGCGCGCGGCACCAGGGGGCTCAGCGGGAGCAGAACCGCCGCGATGGCCATCACGCGGACCCGGCTCGCGGCAGGAGTGAAACCGCGCGCGATGAGGCGGCCGGAAAGCGCTCCGCCGATGATGCAGCCGGCGTCCGCGGCAAGGTAGACGATCCACGCAATGCGGCCGACCTGGAGGAGCGACAGGTGGCGCGCGTCGCCCAGATACTTCGGGAACCAGAAGAGGTAGAAATACCAGACCGGATCGGTCAGCAGCCGGCCCACGGTGAGGATCCAGGTCTCGCGCGATCGGAAGGCGGCGAGCCAGGGACTCCGCTCGTGGACTGCCGGAGGGGTAGCATCCTGGCCGGTAGCGCCGCGCAGCGATTCCAGGTCCGCCGGACTCACGCGCGGATGCTCCTCGGGACGGCGGTACAGCCAGAGCCACGGAATCACCCAGCACAATCCCAGGCTGCCGGTAAACAGGAAGACAGTGTGCCAGGTGAAGCGCGACGCGAGGAACGCGATCAGGGGCGGGGCGATGGTCGCGCCGAGCGTGGCGCCGGCGGTATAGATGCCGATCACCAGGGCTCGCTCTTTCGGCGCGAACCACTCGGCCACGGCTTTGGGCGCCGCGGTGTAGTTGCCGGGCTCGCCGATGCCGAGCAGGAAACGGAAGCCGCCGAGCGTCCAGGCGCTGCGGCTGAGCGAGGTGAGCATGTCGGAGACGGACCACCACACGACGAACACGGCCATGGCGGCGCGGGTTCCGAGCCAATCGGTGAGGCGGCCGGCGACAAGGTAGCTCAACGTGTAGGCCAACAGAAAGGCCTGCACCACGTTGCTGTACTGGAGATCGGAGATGTGAAGGTCGTTCTGGATGGTGCGCGCGAGAATGGAAAGGTTCTGCCGGTCGATGTAGTTGATGACCGTGGAGAGGAACAGCAGCAGGACGATCGACCGCCGGACGAGGCGGGCGGCCCGCGAAATTTCGCCGGGGGCGGTGGCCGTAACTGTGTTACCGGACTTCGTAGGTTTCCCCTGGGACAATCACGAACTCGAACGCATTGCCGCGCCAGGCGCCGCTGACGGGGCGTCCGCCGGCGGCGGCCGAGACTTTCTTCCAGTCCGACACGTTCAGGCGGATGGTGGTGCGGGTCACTCCGTCGCGATCGATGAGGCAGGTCTCGGCATGCGGAGAGACGGGAAAGATGCGGGCCACCACCTGCGTGCCTTGCTTCTCTGCCACGATCCCAGTGCCTCCGACGAACAGGGGCGTCTTGCCGACGGGCAGCGCGAAGTTCCGTAACAAGCGCGGGCCCTGATAGCGCGCTCCAGTGTCGTAGTCGATCCAGTCGCCCGCGGGCAGATAAACGTCGCGAGCACCGGCGGTTTCGTAATCGTTGCCGTACAAGGGAGCGGCGAGCAGGGCGTCGCCGATCATCCATTCGAAGCCGCGAACGCTCTGGTTCTCACGGCCGTAGACCTGCGGATCGTCGGGAAAGGCGACCGGCAAGGGCGCCATCGTCCAGGGGTAACCGTCGAGGAAAAAACGGACGGCTTGAGAGTACAGGTAAGGCTGCAGCCGGCCGTGCAGGCGGGCGGCCTCGAGCATGACCTTCTCGACCTGGGGATCGCCGAGGGTCCACGGCCCCTGCCCCATACTCATGGAAGAGTGGACGGCGGCCCACTGGGCGTTGCGCATCATGTAGGCGCGCATTCGGGGTGTGACTTTCAGGTCGAAATGGCGTTCCCCGAACGTGCCGCCGACGATATCGGGATAGACGAGCGGAAGGCCCGAATAGGCGAGCGCGAGCGCGTTGACCGGCCCGCGATCCTGGTTCTGGTCGTAGTTGAAGTCGTTGATGCGGTGCAGGTCGGATACCGAGGCCAGGTAGGCGTTGCGCCCCATGACGTAGATGCCGTCGCGCATCAAGGCGTAGTTGACCGGGTCCAGCTTGTCGTCGCCCAGGGTGTACTTGCCGAAGCCGTAGACGTCCTCTTTGAAGCCGTCGACGCCGAAGGCGGTCCATCGGCGGACCAGGTCGGCATACCAGGTGACCGCTTGAGGCTTGGTCCAATCCAGGAAGTAGTTGGGGCTTTTGGGCCAGCCGAAGGTGAACGCTTTGGCCTGGCCGGCTTCTTCGACGAAGTAGCGGTTGCGGACTCCCTCGGCGCTGAAGGGGCCGTCGGTGATGAAAGTGGTGCGCAGGCCCTGGAAATATTTCAGGCCGCGGGAATGAAAGTAGGCGATGAAGGCAGCGGGGTCGGGATAGAGCTCTTTGTCGTAGAGGCCGAAGCTGGTGGTCTCGTGGAGGCGCTCTTCGGCGTGCGGCCAGAAGCCCGAGCCGACCACCATCCAGGCCAAAGGGTAGCCGTCGGCCAGGTAGCGATCGACGTTTTCCTTCACGGTCTTTTGGCTGGTGTCCCAGGCGAGCGCGCCGAAAGCCTCCCAACCGACGCCGAAGAACTCGTACTTGGGCTTGAGCACCGGGTAGCCGTACTGATTGCGCGACTGAAGGAATTGGCGGTAGATCTCGCGCGGCGTGCCGGTAAAGATGGTGAAGCGGACTTCGTTATCCACGCGGCGCGCGCCCTGCGTGCACTCGGTATCGGTGCTGCGCACGATCTTGACGCCCGGGTCCCAAACCAGAAAGGCAAACTTCTGTTTCGGGTAGATGGCGAAGTTGGAGACCATGCGGGTGAGGCCGGTCCCGGAAAGGAAGCGCTCGTTGCGATAGCCGGTGATGTCGGTGTCGAAGGACTGGCGGCCGGTGACGGCGTGGTCGCCCAGACCGAAGCCGGGTTTGGCGGCGGCGAGCCGCATGAGGACGGCCGCCGGTTCGGCTGGATGGACCACGAAGTCCGCCTGGTTGGGGGTCAAGGTAACGGTGACGCGCGCGGTGAGCCCGGAGGCGGTGCGGACTTCCAGTACGGCTTGCCCCTGCGGGCGGTAGGTTTCACCGGTGATGCGCGCGACCTCGGGACGGTCGGGGTCGCCGAGAAGCAGCCCGCCTTCGGGATGCGCGGCGGCGGAGGGCACGCCGTTGACGGCGAGGCGGATGCCGACGGTATCGCGGCCGATGGTGAGCCGCGTGTTCCCGGCTTCCAGCACGACGGGATCGGCGCCCGCGCTCACGCCGGGGAGAAGCAGGACGAGCCCGAGCCACGCGGCGATGTCAGGTTTCATAGAACCTCGCTTCGAAGATAGCGGTGGGCGCGCCGTGCGTTTCCAGGACCTCGATGTGCAGGGCAGTGGTCTCCAGCGGCGGATCGATGCGGATGCTGTTCCGCGTGCGGTGGTTGTCGGGGCACTCGAAGCGCACTTCGCCGCGATCGTCCAGGATGCGGTAGCGCTTGACGCAGAACGGCATCTCCCGTTCAGGGTGGCCCATTAGGACGGATTCCATGGGGTGGTCGAAATCGGTATCGAAGACCAGCTCGATGCGGCCGATGCGGTGCGCCTCGGCCCAGCAGGCCGTGAGCCGTGGCGCGGGATCGCCGGGCGCCGCCACCCAGGCGTTGGGCTGCAGCGTGGGCCTGGCGATGCCGTTGCGCACGTTTGGCGCGGCGAACTGGTCCAGCGGCGGATCGATGCGGATCGCCAGGTTCCGGCCCTCGGGACGGCGCGACGGCAGCCAGAACTCGAACGAATCGATTCCGGCGCCGGGAGGCGGTTCCTGCCGCGCGCTCTTGGCCACGGCGCGATTCATGGACTGCGAGAGGCTGAGCACGCCGGTGGCGCGCAGTCCGCTGGTGCGAACGGAAATCGCGGGGTTGCGCAGCAGGCAATACGCGAGATATGCGGGGGCGGCGACGCGCGAGTCCGGCCGGATCCATACCTCCTGCGCCGCGCCCGCGGCCAGCTCGACCGTTTGCCGGAACAGGACGACGTCCGGAGTGTAGTTGCCCGCAACCGAACTGCCGCGGACTTCCAATTCCAAAGAGCCCGGCTCACGCACGTCCACCAGGAAACGGACCGCGGGCAACGGCCCGGATGCGATCGGAAGCAGCATGGCCCGGGAAGTGTCGAGCGAGACCGATCCGCCGTCGTCCGGAAGGCAGTCCAGCACCAGACGGCTGGAGGCGCGGACGGAACATTGCCTCCCGATGTCGTCGGGATCTTCGAGCACGAAGCCCGGGATGTGCTGCCCGGCGGCCATCAGGCGGCGCTGCAAGACCCGCATGTGATCGGGAAACAGGAGATCGCGAGGCTGAAGGTTCTGCTCCCGGCAGAGCGCCGCGGCTACCCCGACGGCCTGCGCGTTGTGGCCGCAGGTCGCCATCACGCGGGTGGAACCGAACGCCACGTGGGACACGCTGATGATTCGGCCGGCGAGGAAGAGGTTGTCGATGTTGCGGCTGTACATGCAGCGGTAGGGAATCTGGTACACACCCTTGGAATGCCATTGGGTGCAGGCGGAGAGTTCGCTGTAGACGCCGTCGGCCGGGTGCAGGTCGATGGCCCAGCCGCCGAAGGATACGGCGTCATCGTGGCGGCGCTGCTCCACGACGTCCTGCTGCCGGAGGATGTAGTCGCCTTCGAAGCGGCGGCTTTCCCGTTTGCCGGGAATGGTGCCCACCCACTCGAGCGTCAGGTTCCCGGCCTCCGGGAAGCAACCCGAGTTTTTGATGTAGTCCCACACGCCATAGGCGACCTTCCACAGTTCCCACTTGATGGCCTCGGTGTCGTGGACGGTATCCATTCGCCCGCCCCATTCGAGCCACCAGAAGCGGCAGCCGGAGTCGGAGGCCCGAATGTCGCGGTAGCGCGGAATCTGCGTGATGTCGCGGAGGGCGAACGCCGGCGGAGTGTAGCGAACCGGCCGTCCGGCATCCTTACTGTAGAAGTACAGCGAGTGCCCAAGAAGCTCGCCGTAACCCTCGGAGGGCGCGAACCCTTCCCCGAATTCCTCGCGCGATTCCGCGCCCATGCGGAACGCCGCTCCCACGAGAAATGCCACCACTCCGTCGCCCGAGGCGTCGCAGAAGAGCGGCGCTTCGATGCGGTAGCGCGTCTCGTTCTGCGAGCAGTAGCCGGCGACCGCGCCAATCGTGGCGCCGGACTTTTCCACCTCCAGGATGGCGGTGTTGAGCAGCAGCGTGATGTTGGACTCGGCGCGGACCTTTTCGAGCAGAAGCGCGTCGAGGATGAGCGGATTGCCTTCCGGGTTGCGGTAGAGGTTCTCCACCAGGATCTCGTCCACCACCCCGCCCTCGCGCGCCCAGCGGTTGTTGTTTCCCATGTGCGAGGTGGCGCCCAGAATCCAGAGGCGCACCTCGCTGGACGCATTGCCGCCCAGCACCGGACGGTCCTGCACCAGCACGACCTTGATGCCGGCGCGGGCCGCTGTGATGGCGGCGCAGACGCCCGCCAGTCCTCCGCCGGTGATGGCCAGGTCGGCGGTGAGAGAGTCCGTACGCAACGCTCTTGCGGCGGTGGTGCCGGAACTGTGAATCATCGTTCGCCTCCAGGCGAGTTCTCAGAAGGTCAGCTTCAGCGCCAATTGCAGGCTGCGCGGATCGCGCGCCGAGGTGATGGTGCCGAAGGTGCTGCTGGCGTTCAATCCGTTGGCGCCAGGCGAGAAGCCGGCACTCACCAGTCCCAGGTTGACGTGGTTCATCACGTTGAACGATTCGGCCCGGAACTGCAGGTTTGCCCTCTCCTTGATGGAGAAGTTCTTCACCACCGAAAGGTCCACGTTGATCACACCGGGATTGCGCACGTCCGGAAGGACGCGGCCCAGGTTGCCGTACGTGTACAAAGGTGGATTCACGAAGACTGCCGTGTTGAACCACTGCGCGGCGGTCGGGTTGTCCAGCTTGGCGCTCTGCCCGGTGGAGTTCGGCCGGCTGGCGAGGTTGTTGTTTGCCCCGCTAACCACGATCGGCACGCCGGTCTGAAATACGGCGATGGCGTTGAGCTGCCACCCGCCCACAAACTGGTTCAGCACCGCGTTCTGTACGGCCAGCGTCTTGCCTTTGCCGATGGGCAGTTCGTAGACGCCGCTCAAGACCATGCGCTGCGAAACGTCGGTCGGGTCCAGGGAGCGTTCCGCCCTCCGGTTGTACAAGCCGTTCTGATAGCCAGTCGTAGTCACCTGCTCGACGTTGCCGAAACCGATGGCCGTGCCTACGCTGTCGCTGATGAGCTTGCCGTTGGTGTAGGAGGCAAGGAAGGTCAGGCCGTTGCTGAAGCGCTTCTCGACGCGCAGCAGGGCCGCGTGATAGATGGAATTGCCCAGGTGCGGGTTGCGTACCGTAACCGACGACTGGTAGGGATAGGCGTACAGCGATTGCAGAAGCGTGATGGTCGAGGCCCCCAGGGAGCCAGGGATGATGCCGGCGTACGGATTGGGCACGGCGTTCTGCAACGTCGTGCCCAGGGAGGCGTACTGTTGGGCCGTGAGCTGGTTCAGGTTGTAGCTGCCCGCCACCAGGTGGGTGCCGTGATTCCCGGTGTAGGTCGCTTCCACCACCCAGTGCCCGGGTAGCTGGCGCTGCACGGATACATCCCACTGCTGCGACATGGGCGTCTTCTGATCCGGCTGGTCGAAGCTGACGGCCTGACCCAGAAACGCGGACGAGCCGAGCGCGCGGCCCTGCGGCTGAATGGGCGGCGTCGCCAGCCCCTGGTTGAAGATCATCGCCCAGAGGTTACTATTGCCGCCGGGCGGGTTGTAAGTGGTAGTGGTGGTCGCAAAGCCGGAAGTGTTGCCAAAATACTGAATGTTGAAAATGGACGGATAGAAAATGGCATAGCCGCCGCGCACCACGGTCTTGCCGGTGCCGGTCACATCGTAGGCGATGCCCACGCGAGGGGCGAAGTCGGTCTTGTTGGAATTGAGGGCCGAGAGGCCGTAGTCCTGTCCGGCGAACTCCAGGCGGCCCAACAGGTGGGTGTTGGGGTCGACCACGTAGGGATTGAAATTGGTGGTTCCGCCGTTACGCTCGTAGGGCGGCAGTTGGAAATCGTAGCGCAGGCCCAGGCTTAACGCCAGCTTCCGCGAGAGGTGCCAGTCGTCCTGCACGAAGCTGGCAAGCGCATAGCCTTTTTCGGATTCGCCCACGTGCGTGGTGAACGTGGCCGAACCGACGTACCCGGTCATGAAATCCGCATAGGCGCTGCCGGTCCCGCTTTGCGACTGCGGATTGCCCGTCAAGCCGGCGGGAAAGACGTACGACCCCGATGGCGACGATGTCTGGTAGTTATTGCCGTTGAGGAAGCGGTACTCGAACCCCACCTTGATATTGTGTTTGCCGCGCACGATGGTGACGGTATCGCCGAGCTGCCAGGTGAGCGCGCCTCTCAGTCCCACCGTCTCGGTCGGGAAGTTGGTCAGGCCGTTGCTGACCTGCGGCAGCGCCGTGGAAGGCACGCTGGCGGGAAGCCCCAGCTTCTGCGGCCATCCGCCGTTATAGCTGGCCACCTGGAACGGAAAGTACTGCCGCGCCACGCCGACGCGCACTTCGTTCAGCAGGGTGGGACCGAATACGTGGGTTTCCGAGATCACTCCGTTGCGCGTTTCGAAGTTGTCGTAGCGGGCCCGCGCCACCGGGTTGGGCCAGGGCGCCTGCGCGCCGTTGTCGTCGTGATGCCGGAAATAGGTATAGCGGCCGAACATCGAGTCCTTGTCCGAGAAGTGCTCGTCCACCCGCATGGTGTACTGTTGCATGGCACGGGCGTTGCCTATGTAGCTGATGAAGTTGTTGGCGTTGGTGAAGGCGTTCGTCGGCGTGCGGTTGGGAAGCGGGTAGAACGTGTTGGTGATATTGACGGCCACCGGATCCAGCCGGTTTTGGGGAATGATGTTGCCGGGGAAGAGCGAGCGCACATAGCCGCTGCCGGTGGCGTTCGCGACGGTGGTGGCGGGATCGTAGATCGGAATCAGTTTGCCGGTGGCATCGTAGAGCTGCGAGAAATCTCCGGTACGCTGCGCCGGGATGGGCACGGTGGTGATCGGCTGGCTGTACAGGCGGTAGTCCCACTGCTCCCAGTTGCCGAAGATAAAGGTCTTGTTGCGGCCGTCGTACAGCTTGGGTATGCGCACCGGACCGCCCAGCGAGAGTCCGTACTGGTTGTAGCGGAAGGGCGAGACGATGGTGGCGAAGGCGTTCCTGGCGTTGAAGATGTCGTTGCGCACGTACTCGTAGGCCGAGCCGTGGTAGTCGTTGGTTCCCGACTTGGTGGCAACGTTGATCACCCCGCCGGCGGTCAGCCCATACTCGGCCGACATGGAGCCCGACTGCACTTTGAACTCCTGCACGGCGTCCACTGCCAGGTCGGCGTTGAGGTCGGGATAGTAGCTGTTGATGGCGACCATGCCATCCACCAGGAAGTAGTTCACCGCGCTGGGGCCGCCGTTGATGCTGAACGCGCTGAGGTTCGTGCCGCGATCGGCGAAGCCGCTCTGGGTGGGACCGGCATTGGATTTCATGTTGATTGAGAGCCCGACCAGCGCGAACGCGCTGCGCCCGTTGATGGGAAGCTCCTCCACGCGCTTGTTTTCGATCACCTGGCCGACCGTGGCGTCTTCCGTGTTGACGAGCGGGGCGTCGGCGGTGACTTTCACCGACTCGCCCACTTCGCCGAGTTCCAGGCGCACGTTCACCTCCGCGCGCTGGTCGACCTGCAGGTTCACGCCCGACTGCACGGATTGCTTGAACCCGGCGTGATTGACGGTAAGTTGGTAGCTGCCGACCAACAGCGGCGGCGAAGTGAAGAAACCTTCGCCGTTGGTCTGAACGTTGATGACCACGTTGGTCTGCGTATTTTGGATGGCGACGGCCGCGCCGGCGATGGCGGCGCCGGTCGGGTCGGTTACGGTACCGAGAATCGTGCCGCGCCCTTGTTGTGCGGTCAACGGGAGCGCTGCCAGGAACATGACGGCAAAAGCGAGCTTCGACATAGAACCTCTCCAGGGTTTGACTCACGATGTCACAATGCGCCCCGGGTGTCATCTGAGATTCCGACTACGAAGAGATAGTCC
>DATJQT010000332.1:0-2010 GCA_035505475.1 Vulcanimicrobiaceae bacterium | reverse complement strand
CTCATGAGCACGACCGGCGCGCTGACGCTGGCCGCAACCCAGCTACGCATGTGCCGGTGGTCCTCTGATCACTGTGCGTGCCACGAGGAGGGCGGCGATGCTCACCTGTAGCACCGGCGCGCGACGTTCCCTCGCACCCATCGAGTGTCGCCTCTGCCGGATGAGCGCCGTCTGGACCGATCACCCCGAAGAATTCCTAGCCACCGTCTGCCTGCATTACCGCCGCTGCGCCGCAGAGGTGGGGAAGAGGCACGGGCGGACGAAAAACGCAAAACGAAAGGAGATGAGCCATGACGCAAGTGAGAACCCTAATGTTAAGCGTGTGCACCCTGTGTGTGCTGGCAACTCAGCTTCACGCCGCTGACCAGACAGCAAAGGCCGAACACGAGGCCTGGGTCGCCGAGCATCAGACGTGGGAGCAAGAACACCAGCAGTGGAAGAAAGATGACGCTCGTGAGGCCGCGGCTGTCAAGAAGCTGCAAGGTCTGATCGCGAACGACCACAAGGAAATGGCGAACCATCAAACCCAGATGGCCGCGCACCAAAAGGAACTCGCCGCGCACGGCCGCGCCCTCTCTGCCGGCAAAGACACGGCCGCATTGGAGGCGCAGCACGAGGAATTCCGAAAAAAACACGAGGCTCTCAAGCAACAGCACGAAGCCCAGGCTGCTGCGCACCGGCGCCTCATGGCGGTCGTTGATCAGATCGACGCGGCCGCGGCTGAGAAGCCGTAGGGCCTGCGGCCGGTATCACTTCTATGGTCCGGTCCCCGTTGGGTCGCTGGAATCTTCCAAGTCCGACTGGATGCTCGAGATGGCCGATCTGCTGACTGCCCGCCGCGACGACAATCGAGATCCGTACCGGGGAGTTGTCATCGTTCTTGTGGCGTTGGCGCTCCTCGGCGCGGTCCGCGCCCTCTCCGGCGGTCTGGCGTTCGCGAACCCGGTGCTGCTCGATGCGGCTGTGAGTCTGGGGCTCGCGACCGGCGTTCTGATCGGCGTCGCGACGGCCCAGGGGGCACGAACCAGACCAGCGAAGAGTGCCGCGGCAGCTTCGAACGCGCAACCAGCTGGGGATAGAGAGACACCAGCCGACGCACAGGTGGCGCCGGGTGGGGACGATTCCGCGGTGACCGCCAGGGGGACCGGTGTTCTGGCAAGCATCGGGCGGGGGTACCGAGATCGCGGCCGGCTGGAGAAAATCAGGCTTCGCACGGCCACCATGGGCGTACTCGCCACCGGTCTCGTGCTGATGCTCGACCTTCCCGCGATCCCGCCGGCTCCGTTGGTGGCGGCGATTGCGGCCGGTCTGTGCCTCGCGGCAGCGGGGCTTGCCGTTACCGCGGCACGCTACCTCGCTGACATAGAGCTCCCGCAGTTGCCCGAGGCTCTCGGACTCGGTCGCGGGGCGCGGATAATGGCATGGATCCTCGTGCTGGCCACGCTGTCGCTTGGCCTGGCCTGGGCAGGGCAGCAAACAGCGCGCGGATCTTGCGATTCGCGCGCTGAAGCGAGGAGGAACCTCACATGCGGAACAGTTCTACCCTCTATCGTGGCCCCAGCGAGATGATTGTGGCTGGCTCCACAAAGTCCTTGAGGGCTTCGCGGTCGCCTCGATCGTCCTCGCCACCGGCGGGTCGCGGACGGGAGCCGTCCTCGCCGGTGCGATGCTCGGGGTGATGACCCTGGCCGGTGCGGCGGGTACGACGCTGCTGGCCGGCCGACATTGTCGAGCTTCGGACTGGAGTGATGACCTTGGGTGAGGATGGAGGCGCTAGCCGTGACGGGGGACGCGCGGCCACCGCCCCCATGCCCACACGCGGCTATGCCACTGCCACCGTTCCGTGGTCGTCGCAGTGACCGCCATGCGGGTGGTGCAGATGACCGCCGGCGAGGTAGTCGGTATGGTCGTCGTGTGGAACAGCAGGGTGGCCACACCCATCTCCATGTGTGTGGGCTGTGTCGTGTGCACCGCAGCTGTGTAATGGCGTGCAGGCCCCTGGATTGGCGC
>DATJQT010000331.1:0-2326 GCA_035505475.1 Vulcanimicrobiaceae bacterium | reverse complement strand
CGCTGAGGCGCGATTCGTTAGGCGCCCTTTGAGCAGAGGTTGCCCATGCGGCATGCCAGCGTCGCAGCTCTACTTTTCTGCGCGATGAGCGTAACGACGCGAACTGGCTTGGCACAGAGGCGCGATACGCTCACCATCGGTCAGAAGTACGCTGGGCCGCTTCGGGCGCTGCGAGAGGCCGATCTCGGGACAATCTCCGATGGCCGCGAGATGTACCGTGTGCTGTGGCTCCGCAGCTCTCACGAGGCTATCGCGGTCCGGATCGTCAAGGACGGTACCCGTTACAGCGTGTTAACGTCGGTGGGCCCCGTTTGGGGGCGCGAGGACTCGGCGCCTCCCCGTCGCGACTCCATGTCTCTCGACCCGCGTGCTTGGGCGGCCTTGCAGCTCCGTACCGCCCTTCGAGACTTCTGGCACCTGACGGCTCCCGTGAATAGGAACGGCCTCGACGGCGCCGAGTGGATCCTCGAGGGGCGCCGCGGCGGCGTGTATCACGCTGTCGATTGGTGGAGTCCGCGCCCGGTCGAAGGGCACGAGGGAGACTACCGCCACCTAGTCCTGGATATTCTCTCGCTCGGAACGGACCGTGTCATGCCGAACGCGGTCTACTGACGGACGCACCTCGTCCTCCGAGCCGAGGGGCGCCTAACTAGCGCCTGCAGCGGCGGGCCAGTCGGGGCTGGGGCGCTAGGCAGTCGAGGATGAGGTAGGGCAAGAGTTGTGCGCCCGGTGGGCTGGCTTGCCCGCCGCTGAGGCGCGATTCGTTAGCCGGCCGCACTGGCCGTGACGTGGAGGCAGTATGCGCGGGGCGCTCGCAGTCGCGTTATTGGTCGCCGGCGGTGGTAGCACCTCGGACTACAGTGTCCTGGGGGGCAGCGTGGGCTTCACTTCGCCGGCCGATTGGCGCGAGGTGGCACGCACCGATCGTGACTCGTCCTCATTCATTGCGTTTGTTGTTCCGCGGCCACCTGCTGATCCGTCGGCACCAGCCGGAAACGTCATGATCGACATCGCCCTGAGCTACCGCCGCCTCGATCTCAAAACGTATAGCGACGCCAAGCTGGCGCAGGTGGCAGAGGGGCCGGGTTCCCCGGTCCTCGTGGACAGTCGTTACTGGCCGGACAGTACTCGCACCGTTCTCTGGTCCAGCCGCCTCAGGGGGACCCCGTACGCACTTTGGGACAAGCTCGCGGTTCGCGACAGCATCTACATCGACATCCGTACCGCAATCCCGCTTTCTTACAGCGATGATTCAGCCTGGGAGGTGCGCTACCACTCCCAGCTCGACACCCTCATCTCCAGCGTTTGCGTAGGAACACGGCCACTCTTCGGTGCGGCACCTGCCCGCTGTCCAGACGTCCGTCGCGTTCTGCCGTTCAGCCCAGAGGAGAACACGGACGGAGCCCGATTTGTGTGGCTGATCGAGCGGCACAATGGGATGCCGCGTCCATACGTGGCAGCCAGTGACTTCCCCAGCAGCTCTGATTTCAGGCAGGTCGAGCCCGATTCCGCACGAGATGGGGACGTCGTCTGGTGGCCGTCCCTGGTGGGCTTCTTCGACGCTGGCGGCAAGAGCCTGGTCTTGCTGGAGGGTCGGCAACCCTTGGCCACGTTCGTTCAGCGCCTTGGGCCGCCACGATTCTATCGCCGACTCGTACCGAAGTGAGGCGGCGCCCGTGTAGCGGCCGTCTAACTAGCGCCTGCAGCCGGCGGGCACGGCCGCGTAACGCCCGCCTAACGCTTGGTGAGTAGGCTGGGTTGGTGGTGGATGGCGGGCCCACGGCCGGCCCGCCGCTGAGGCGCGATTCGTTAGACAGCACGCCACGTTGGCGGGCGGCTAGCCCTCGTTTCACGGGCCGCACTCCACTCGGGAGACTCGGTGTCCAATACCGAAGCCAAGCTCTCCAGACGTC
Organism: Vulcanimicrobiaceae bacterium; assembly: GCA_035505475.1. Lineage (GTDB taxonomy): Bacteria > Methylomirabilota > Methylomirabilia > Methylomirabilales > 2-02-FULL-66-22 > 2-02-FULL-66-22. Next base: position 413 of record DATJQT010000331.1, on the reverse strand, counting down.
TGCGGATCCTGGTGCACGTGGCCATGGTGACCACTGGCGCCGCGTTGACACGCTTTCTGCTCGCCATGAACGCCCCGGCGCGACCAGCTGTGATCGCAGGCTTGGGGGCCCTCGCACTTGCCTGGATCCTGTACAGAATCGCGGTCTCGGACCTTCCTAGTGGATCCTGGTATCCTTGGAGTTTCGGCCGCCCTCTTCGCGTCGATGAACAAATAGAGGTTGCCGTGTGCGTCGGTTTCGGCGTCTCGTGGCTCATGTTCCTTGCACCGCTTGTCCGGGACACGGAGAGTGCCGCCATCGCTCTACTAGTGATCGTGCCCCCTCTCCTCCTAGGGGCGTTCGGCATGTTCATCGTGATTCGGGCGCGGTTCTTCTCGGGTCCCGAGGATTGAGGCGGTTGCGAGCGGCGCCAC
>DATJQT010000330.1:0-1663 GCA_035505475.1 Vulcanimicrobiaceae bacterium | reverse complement strand
TCACCCCGTCGCGGCGACGGCACCGGCTACCTCAGCGCCGAGGACAAAAGGCAATTCGTGCGGATACAGCCCGGACCGGAAGTAGGTGTCGACGAAGTTTACCCCGATCGGCTCGGCTTTGATCAACACCTCGCCCGGGCCGGGGAGGGCCGCGGCTTTTCGACATAACAAAGGACTTCAGGCCCGCCCGTTGCGGCGACTTCAATGGCGTGCATGGTTACCGATCTCAGCGTGCTACCCCGTCCCTGTCGATAGAGCCGGCCATAACGAGTACCGGATGCCAATGTCGCAGCGAACAATGCGGCACGCCGCCTGGATGAAAGCTGAGAGTTGACTGGGCTTTGTTCGCTGACACAGCGGCGGCTGCTCAACGCTGTGGGTTGCCACATCGACTGCGGCGGGCCTTCTCGCCACGCTGGTCGAAGCAGCGCTGCGCCCGGCTTCGTGCTGGCACGGCTGACACAAGAAGGGCAGGCAGACCGATGACAGATGCGCGGACCGTCCACCACGTGACCTACGACCTGACTCCTCCCGGCGTGTCCGGAGGCTCCCTGCGTTGGGAGAATGTGGATCATGGCACGTGCAAGCAAGTATCCGGAGGAGCTTCGGGAGCGGGCTGTTCGGATGGTCGCTGAGATAGCACCGCAGTACGGGTCGCAGTGGGCTGCGATCTGTGCTGTGGCGGGCAAGCTGGGCGTGGGCACACCCGAGACGGTGCGGACGTGGGTGCGGCGCGCCGAGGTGGATGCCGGACAGCGCCCGGGTGTGAGCAGTGAACAGTCCGAGGAACTCAAGCGCCTCAAGCGCGAGAACGCCGAATTGCGTAGGGCGAACGAGATTCTCAAAGCAGCAGCGATTTTCTTCGGGGCCGAGCTCGACCGGCCCGCGAGACGGTAATCCGGTTCATCACCGAGCACAAGGATCACCAGACGCCCGGCCCCGATGGGGTCGGGCTGATCTGGGGAGTCGAGCCCATGTGCGCCGTGCTCACCGAGCATGGCATCAAGATCAGCCCGTCCACCTACTACGAGTGGATCAGGAAAGCACCGAGCAAGCAGCAGCTTCGTGATGAAGCGGTCACCGCCTCGATCAAGGAATTCCGCGAGCGCAACCCGTTGAACAAGACCCTGGGCAGCCGCAAGGTATGGATCAAGCTGCGTGGGGACGGCATGGACGTTGCTCGATGCACCGTTGAGCGTCTGATGCAGGCCAACGGCTGGGAGGGTGCCCGTTACGGTGGCGCGCCCAAGACGACCATTCAGGACGAGAAGGCCCAGCGGGCACCGGATCTCGTCGACCGCGTCTTCGCCGCGCCCGCCCCCAACCGGTTGTGGGTGGCCGATTTCACGTATTGCCCGACATGGGCGGGGATGGTGTACGTGGCGTTCGTGATTGACGCCTTCGCCCGCCGGGTAATCGGCTGGCGCGCAGCCACGTCCATGAAGACCGCGTTGGTTCTGGATGCGCTCGAGCATGCGTTCTTCACCCGCGCCCAGGAGGGCTTCACTGATCTGTCCGGGCTGGTGGCGCATTCGGACGCCGGGGCGCAATACACGTCTATCGCGTTTACCACGCGGCTGATCGATGCTGGTGTCGACGCCTCGGTCGGATCCGTGGCCGACGCGTATGACAACGCTCTCGCCGAGACCACAGTGGGGTCATT
>DATJQT010000329.1:0-5665 GCA_035505475.1 Vulcanimicrobiaceae bacterium | reverse complement strand
GGAACGCCATGATTCAAATCGAGAACGCACATAAAAGCTTCGGCGGGCAGGTTATTTTCCGCGACCTGACCTGGCACATCACCCGGGGGCAACGGGTCGGTCTTGTCGGGCCGAACGGCGCCGGGAAAACCACACTGTGCCGGATTTTGACCGGTGAGCAAGAGGTCGACGCGGGCGAGGTGCGCTGCGCCAAGTCCACGACCATCGGTTATCTTCCGCAGGAGATTGCGCCGGCGGGTGACGGGACGATTCTTGGCCACCTCTTGGCGGGGTTCCCGGAGGTCCAGCGTCTGGAGGCGGCCCTCGACGAGGTGGCCCACCAGATGAGTGCGGGGGCCGACAACGGCGACCTGGATCCCCTGATGGAACGGTACGGAGACCTCCAGCACCAGTATGAGGCCCTAGGCGGCTATCAGCTCGAATCGCGGGCCAAAGCCATCCTGGGCGGGCTCGGGTTCACATCAGAGCAGTTCCATGATCCGCTGGCCGCGCTCTCGGGCGGGTGGCGGATGCGCGTGGCGCTCGGGCGCCTCTTGCTACAAGGCCCCGACCTCTTGCTGCTGGACGAGCCGACTAACCACCTCGACCTGGAATCGCTGCAGTGGCTCGAAGAATTCCTGGCGGCCTACGACGGGACGGTGATCATCATCTCCCACGACCGCTATTTCCTGAACCGTGTGGTGGACCGAATCGCCGAGCTGGAGCTGGGCCGCTTCGCCCTGTACGTCGGCGATTACGACGAGTACCAGGCGCAGAAGCTCGCGCGGCAGGAGCAACTTGTCGCCGCGCAGAAGAGCCAGGCCGAGCAGATCGAAAAAATGGAGCGCTTCATCCGGAAGTTCCGGTACAAGGCCACCAAAGCGCGGCAGGTACAGAGCCGGATCAAGCAGCTCGATAAGATCGAACGCGTCGAGGTGGTTCGCGCGCCCAAACGGATCCATTTCCGCTTCCCCCAACCGGGGCGCAGCGGGACCATCGTCGGCGAGCTCAAACGCGTGCACAAGGCCTACGGGCAAAACGTGGTGTACCGCGGCGTTGATTTCCGGCTGATGCGCGGGGATCGTGTCGCGATGGTCGGGCCCAATGGCGCGGGCAAGAGCACGCTGCTGAAGATCATGGCTGGCGTGCTGCCGTTCGAGCGCGGCGACCGCGTGATCGGCCTCAACGCGACGATCCACTACTACGCCCAGCACCAGCTTGATGCACTGAATCCCACCCATACGGTGCTCGAAGAGCTGGCCGCGGTGGCCGACATTTCGATGCAGCCGCGGCTGCGGGGCATCCTGGGCGCGTTCCTGTTCTCCGGTGACGATGTCGAGAAGCCGGTTGCAGTGTTATCGGGCGGGGAGAAGAGCCGGCTGGCGTTGGCCAAAATGCTGCTCCGGCCGGCAAACCTGCTCTGCCTGGACGAGCCCACGAATCACCTGGATGTGACCGCGCGCGAGATCCTCGAGGAGGCACTCGAGCAGTTCGAGGGGACGATGCTCTTCATCTCCCACGATCGCTACTTCATCAACCGGATTGCGACCAAGGTCGTGGAGGTGAAGGACGGTCGGCTCGAGGAGTTCGTTGGGGATTACGATTACTATTTGGAGAAGCGGGAGGAGGCGCCGAGCCCCGAGCGCCGAGCGCCGAATGCGAGCCACGAGCCACGAGCCACGAGCCAGGCTAAGAGCCAGGCGACGAGCACAGACGCGAAGGGCTACGCCCCTGTTGCCGCCCCTGTCCCTGTCGCGTCGGCGCCGAAGGCGCGCAGCCGTGAGGGCAAGCGGGCGGAAGCGGAGGCCCGCCAGAAAAAGAGCCGGGAGCTGGTGCCCCTGAAAGCACGGCTCCGGGAAGTGGAGCAAGAGATCGCCCGCATCGAGGGGCGGGTGCGGGAATTGACCGATCAACTGGCCAACCCCGACCTGTACAAAGACGGCGAACGGGCGCGCGACGTGGCGCGTGAACGCAAAGACCTGGAAAGCCAGGTTGGCTCCCTCTACGGCAAGTGGGAAGAATTGAGCGTTCGGCTGGAAGAGGCACAGGCCACCCCGAACATCTAAACCGATCGCTATTCGCACTGCGACAAGTTCATTGCGACCGGGTTCGGCCCCGGTCCGAATGCCCTGATCCTCTTCATGACGGTCGAAGCCTATGGCGTCGGCGAGCCGCGCCTCAGCTCTTCAGGGGCCAGAGTAGATCGCCCAGCAATTTCGGGGCCGAGTTTTTTTCGTCCGAGCGCGTTTTGCGCCTGAAAATGGCCGGTTTTTGCTTGCGGCTTGTCCGAGTCCTCGGGTAGTATTTTTTCGAAACACGCAGTAAGGACGTTGTGTGAAGCGAACGCAAGCTATCCCCCGTACCGCGCTGGTCCGCTGGAACGGACAGAACGGACACGCTAGCCGATCGATAGCGGTTCTTCCCCCGCCCCTCCGGCTTCGCCATTACAAGCACGTCTACTGGATGAACGGGGACGGGCCGATGGTCACAGCCTATCGGGCGGTCGTGGTGCACGACGGCTGCACGGGATGTCTGGTCTGCGCCGGAACGACGGATTGGTTCATGGGGTTCGCCCGAGTGGTGCGCAGGTTGCTGAGGATCAACCTACGGGACTGCCTGCATTGGGGACCGCTCCACGACAGCCCGCGCCCGCTGATTGCCCCGGCGTCCAATCTCAACGTGTGCAGCCGCTCCACCCTGGAACGGCTCCGGACCGCCTATTACGCCCTGCCCGTGCCGCACCGCCCGCATATCGCCGTCCCCCCACCTGCATGTTCAGGGCAAACACAGGATCAGCGATTCGAGGCCTCGCTCGCGATTTTACGGCGCATGGTTGACCTCTGGGAGGACGGCCAGTACATCGGCTGGCCGAGCTAGGTCACGTTCCGGGGCCGGCGAAAACTTCCCGGCGGCTGCTACGCTCCAACCGCTCCGGTTCGGCCTGCTGCCCAACGCGCTTTCACCGTGGAAGTGCTTGACATGGATTCCCTGGAAGGCTAGAAAGAGGGCGCTTTTTCGTCCCGTTTTCTCCGGTGGAGAATCGCATGCCGGACGATAAACCGACGCTGATCGGGCAGCTTGCGCGGCTGAGCACCGTCGGGCTGACCCTGGTGGCTTCGACGGCCATCGGCTTGTTGTTCGGGTACCTCCTGGATCGCTGGCTCGGCACGACCCCGTGGCTGACGATGCTCTGCACCCTATTCGGCATCGCAGGCGGCTTCTTGAACCTGTTCCGCGAATTGGGCATACTCAAGAGACCCTGAAGACGTATGGCAAACACAGCCGCCGCACCCCGCTCGAACGGAAAAGGCCTCTGGATCGCTCTCGGAGTCTTGGCGATCGCGAACATCCTGATCGGGATGTTTCTGGCGGACCGCCACGTGGCGCTGGAGCATGCGCCGATCTTCCAGTTGCCCAATTTCCTGCACGGCATCGGCGTCCCCGGCGAGTTCCTCCCCTCGTATGTGACGTTCACCTGGATGATCATGGCTTTCCTTGTCATCGGGGGCGTGCTTGGCGTGCGCGCGATGCGCGCGGTGCCGGGGACGCTGCAGAACGTTGCCGAGGTGATCCTCGAGGCCTTCCAGGCGCTGGTGGATCAGATGATCGGGAAGCAGGGCCGCCAATTCATCCCCCTGGTGGGGAGCCTCGGCTTGTTCATCCTGACGTCCAACCTGCTCGGCAACATTCCGGGCATGCCGGCCCCCACCGCGAACCTGAACACCACGGCGGCCCTCGCCGTCACCGTGTTCATCTGGTACAACATCGCCGGCATTCGCACGCACGGGCCGCTAAAGTACCTCAAGCACTTCTGCGGGCCGATTCCGTGGCTCGCCCCGATTATGTTCCCGATCGAGTTCTTCGGCCACCTCGCCCGGCCGATTTCGCTGTCCGTCCGTCTGTTTGGCAACATTTTCGGCGAGGAGAGTGTCGTCATCATCCTCCTCTCCCTGGCCTGGCTGGGCATGCCGTACCTGATCTGGCTGGGGATCATGCTTCCCCTGAGTTTGTTTACGGCCGTCGTGCAAACGTTCATCTTCATCATGCTCACGATGGTCTACATCGCCGGGGCGGTGGAAGAGGGGCACGACGAGGAGCACTAACCGGATCTTCCTCCGCTCGCCTTTCCTGGTTTCCCCCAGCTTGTGCGAGCGGTCACAATCACCGGGACGTTGCTGGACACCTGCGAAAGGAGGACTGGATGGGCTCACGTGTCGGATGGCTGAAGTTCCTGGCGACCGCTGCCGTGTTGTTCGCAGCCGGGTCGGCCTGGGCGGCGGAGGCTGGGCCGGCCGGCGGCGGAGGCGGCATGTCGGTGGGAGCGGTCAGCGTCATCACCGGCGGCTTCGCGATGGCCATCGCGGCAGGCATCGCCGCGCTTGCCCAGGGCCGCGCGATCAGCGCCGCGCTCGATGGCATCGCCCGCCAGCCGAATGCCGCGCCGCGGATCCAGGTGGCCATGATCATCGGTCTGGCCCTGATCGAGTCGCTGGCGATTTACGTGCTGCTAATCGCCCTGATCATCTTCTTCGTTAAACCGTTCGGCGGGTAAGGGTCGCGGGGCCCCGTCGCGGGGCCCCCGCATTTCGGCGCGGATTGCGCCCTATCCACGGAGTAGGCGGACGGAAGCGGCCTCATGCTGCTCGAATACATTCCGATCGGCATCCTCGCATTGCTGGCGGCGTTGTTCGCCGCCGGCAATATCATCCTCTCCCTGATCCTCGGCCCCCATCGCCCGAACCCCGAAAAGCTTTCGCCCTACGAATGCGGCATCGTCCCGGTGGGGACGGCGCGCGAGCGGTTCTCGGTCAAGTTTTACCTGGTGGCGATGTTCTTCATCATCTTCGACATGGAAATCGTCTTCCTCTACCCCTGGGCGGTGGTATTCCATCAACTGAAGATGTTGGGTCTGGTCGCGATGGGTACGTTCCTGCTGGTGCTGCTGGTCGGATATTTCTACGCCTGGCGCAAAGGCGGGCTGGAGTGGGAGTGACGGGGGCGACAGCGATAGGGAGAGGGACAGGACGGGACAGAACGTGGGAGAGGGGCAGCAGGGGGGTCTGGGGCAGCGAGGCACGCGGGCGCCGAGACGAGAACCCGCTCGGATTTTCGCCCGCCCGCCTCTTCGCCTCTGCGGCTTGATGGTTCGTCATGGCTGAGATAACGATCCCGCCCATTGAAGGCCTGGTGATTCCCCGGCTGCGCGGCCAGTTCGGCGACGCGCTGCAGGATGTGAAAGTCTGGCGCCACGAGACCTCGGTCCTCGTGCGTCCGGGCGACCTCGTCCGGGTCTGTCGATTTCTGCGGGACAGTCCCGACCTCGCCTTCGATTTCCTCTCCTCGGTCACCGCCGTGGACCGCCTGAACCTTCCGGGACCGACTCCACGCTTCGAGGTGATCTATCAGCTGGCGTCGATTCCCCATAAATGGCGGTTACGGCTGAAAGTGCGGGTTCCAGATGGCGAACCGGTCCCGACCGTCATCCCCGTGTGGGACGCTGCCAACTGGTACGAGCGGGAAGTCTTCGACCTCTTCGGCATCGTGTTCACCGGACACCCCGAGCTGACGCGGATCCTGATGCCGGAAGATTGGGAGGGCCATCCGCTCCGCAAGGATTACCCGGTGGAGGCCGCGCCCAAGTGGTGGGAAGAGGAACCGGCATGACCACCGCCCGCAACATGACCCT
>DATJQT010000328.1:0-3683 GCA_035505475.1 Vulcanimicrobiaceae bacterium | reverse complement strand
AACCGGCTCGTCGGTATCCTGCACGGCTGCCTGAAAACCCGCACGCGCTACGACGAGACCACCGCCTGGTCGCACCACAACAACGATCGGCAAACCGCTGCTTGACATTCCTGGCCCCTGGGATGTCTGAAGGGGCGGGGTCTGTCAACTGGTTAGCGACCAGTGGTTTTGCTGGCTTTCGGCCTCCGTGTGGGCAGCATCGGGTAAGGACCGGGGTCAAGACGCAGCGCCCGCAGCGTAGCGAGGACGAACGGTCTTGATACCGGGCCGAGGCCGATGCACACTTCGGCGGATGCCGGAAGATCAGCTGCTGCCGCGGTTTGTGTTTTGGGTTGTGAGCCTTCTCCAAGCAGTGATGTGTGCAGATACTTTGGGGCAGGGCCGGATTGGTCCCGGCTACCGGTCATCCCTTCGCCCAGGCTGTTGCGGGCATGGAGCGGTGCGCTAGCAACACGCGGGGTCAATCAAGCGGGCGACCACGCCGAAGGGGTCATGACACAAAGCGGCCGCGCACATGTTGCGTCCGGAGTGCTCATGCCGCCCTGGCACGGTCAAGCGCGCGGATGTGGCCGTCGCGCAGCCCGTAGTAGACCAGCGTGAGCAGTCTGCGTGCCGCGGCAACCTTGGCGATGTTCTTGCCGCGGCGAGCTTCGATACGGTCTTTATCGGCCGCGATCTTGGCCGTGCTCTGATGACGCTGCACCGCTTCGATCGCGGCCCAACGGACCAGTTTGGAGCCTTGTTTGGTGATATGCCCGCGGTGCACGACGGTGTCGGACTCGCGGTGGCGCGGGGTCAGCCCGGCCCACGAGCACAGCTGGGCGGGCCCGGCGAATCGGTGCACGTCACCGACCTCGGCGACAAACACCGCCGCCAGCACCGGTCCGATACCCGGTACTTGCTGGATCGCCCGATAGCCGCGGTCGGCGTCTAGTCGTTTGGCGATTACCGTGGCGAACCGCGCTTCATGGTCGTCGAAGACGTCGATGAGTTCCAGCAACGAGCGGACCCGTTCAGCGTAAGCCGACCCCAGTGGCACCTTCGCCAGCCGTTGTCGACCACTGACGCCGAACAGATCCGAAACCGCGATCAACACGCCGGCCTTGGCCAACATGGCATGGATTTGGGCTTTGAGTCCGGATCGGATCGCCACCAGCTTGGCTCGGTAGCGCACCAGCTCCCGTAACTCGCGAGTGGCGGGTGGAGCGATCCAGGCCTCGGGCAGTCGGCCCATCCGCAGCAGATCGGCCAGATCGCCGGCGTCGCGTACGTCGTTTTTCACCCGTCGGTACCGAAACCCTTTGACGCCCAGCGGATGCGCCAAGTGCACATGCGCTCCAAAGTCTTGCAGCACGTCGACCGCCCAATAGTCGGGCCAGCCGTAGGTGGCTTCCAGCACCACCTCGGGGGCCTCGCCGGCCCGCTCAAGTTCGAGTTGCAACGCGACCGGATCGTTGATGATCCGTACCGCCGAGAGCTGCTGGCCGGATTCGGACTGACGCACGATCACCGACCGTTGCCGATGCAAATCGATCCCAACGAACTGCTTGCCGTCATACTCGTCCATAAGGGGCCTCCCCTTGGTTTCGTGAAAGTGATACCCCCAGCATCCGCCGGGAACGTCACCAGGAGCGGAGGCCCCGCCCCTTCATCGCATCAAGTGAAGCCTGCCGCGTCGTTAAGAGACCCGCCCGGAGACGGGTGGGGCAAGGGAGTGCCGAGTCCGGTGGCGAAGGGCGAAGGCCATGGAAGCGGTGAAGATCCTGAAGGTGCAGCCGTGAAGGACTCCCCGGCGTAAGGGGCTCGGAACGTTCGGATAGTGGCGGCGGGAACTGGAGAGGCCCTCCCCGGCCCATTCGATTGCGTGATGCGGGTGGAGCGTAGCGACCTATAACCGGCGAGGAGCTGGGAAGTGGAAGCCAACCGGGTGGGCGTCGGAGGTGGCCGTGGCAATCCCCTCGAACCGTAGAGACTTTGTTTGGTGGGACGTGGTTGTGAGCGCCGGGCGTTTGGGCGGGCAGGGGGCTTTGCTCCTGCCCGTGCCGCTGCGCGATGAGGAGCCGTAGAGGCTCCGGGGTCAAGGGCGGGCCGTAGGCCCGTCGCGTAGCGACGCGTAGCGCTCTTGGGGCCGGAGGGGCGGCTCCGTAGCCTTGCCCGGGGCTCACCGGGAAGGACAGCGGCGGCGAAGCCGCCTCCATTTTCAGTCATGCGGCCCTCGGATCGCCGCCGTGGCCTGCGTTGCGCTGCTGGGCGCAGGCTTGTTCATAGTCGATGGGACTGAGCATGCCGTCGGTGGAATGCCTCCGGTTACTGTTGTAGTCCTCAATCCAGGCGGCGACGGCATGGCGGGCCTGTTCACGTGTTTGGAAGTGGTTGTTACGCAACAGTTCCCATTCCAAGGTCGAGTTGAACGACTCCGCGACGGCGTTGTCGAGGGCTGATCCGGTGCGGCCCATCGACTGGGTCACACCAGCGGCCCGACATGCCTGGGCGAACAGCTCACCGGTGTACTCACCACCCTGGTCGGTGTGGAAAATTACCCCGGCCACCGACCCGCCGCGCACCGCAATGGCCATGCACAATGCAGCCCGGGCCAGGGCCGCGTCATGGTGGATGTCCATGGCGAAGCCGGGTACCCGCCGTGAATGCAGGTCAATGATCGCCGCGAGTTGCAGTTTGCCTTCGTCGGTTGGGATTTCGGTGAGATCTCCGACCCACGCCACGTTTGGTTGCGGTGGTGGGGTGAAGTCGCGGCCCAGTAGATCAGGGGCCTTACGTTTGGACTTATCTGGTTTGGTGGAGCCGCGCCGGCGCCGGGTCCGCCGGGCCACCAGCCCCTGCTCGGCCATCAGCTTCGCGACGGTGTTCACCGACACCCGCCAGCCCATCTCCCGCAGGTCCACCACGATCCGGGGCGACCCATAGGTGCCCTTGTGTTTAGCGAACAGCCAGGCGATCGTAGCCGCCAAGGCTTTACGGCGGTGTCGTTGCGGTGAGCCATCGCCGTTGCGCCACTTGTAAAACCACGCCTGCGACAGCCCCAACGCGCGGCACGACACCGTGTGCGGGATGCCGTAATCTGCCCTCTGGGAAGCGATCAGGGCGGCGAGGCTCACCGTTGCATCGCTTCCTTGACCCAGAGGGCGACCGATCGTTTGAGGACGTCGCGCTCCATTGCCAGCTCGGCGTTTTCTACGCGCAACCGTTTGAGTTCCTCGCGCTCACTCTCGTCGAGTCGGCCATCACCGCCCTCGCGGGCACGTCGATCCCCATTCACCCATCGACCCAGCGTGCCCTGATGGATCCCAAGATCGCGGGCGACCTGCGCAATGGGTTTGCCGGTTTCCCGGACGATCCGAACCGCACCCTCCTTGAATTGCTGGTCGAACTTTCGCCGTGCTTCCATCGCCGAACCTCCTCATGGGCGATGTCTCCACGATATGAGGGGAATCCCATCGCTGGCACTCACCACCTCTACCCGGTAGACCCGAGCGCCTAGCCACGCCCCACCGACCCGACACCCGCCCACCAACCCGACAACCGCCCACCAACCCGACACCCGCCCACCAACCCGACAAGGGCCTCCCCTGAATCCGTGGAGACTTCAGTTGTAGGGATCTTGTGGTGAAGTTGTTTGCTGCTGCCCCGGGTAGCAAGCCGGGGGGGTGCCCGCAGCCGGTGTC
>DATJQT010000327.1:0-4134 GCA_035505475.1 Vulcanimicrobiaceae bacterium | reverse complement strand
CCGGTTTGCCTTCAGAAAGCCCGCAATGGCAAACGCGCACAGCGCCTGGCTCAGAAAATTGACCGACAGTCCCACCATATGTGCCGGGCATGCGGTCAGTGCCTCAGTGATGCGGGCACGAAAAAGCGGATAGAAGATGTTACTGTCGTATGCGGCAGCGGCGTCGAGCAGGTCGGCGCGGCTCAGCGGCGAGCGCCGAGGATCGCGATAGTCAGCGAGCCCCACCTCGACTCCGGCATCTGCCGATGCGGCCTTGAGGGCGTGCTGCAGATCGAAGACGGCCCGGCGATACCGGTCTCGATTGCCGTAACCCGACGGGCTACGTAGGAGGGCCTGATTGCGGGCCCGGCGCCGAAGGGCTCCGCGTGTCGGCGTATCGCTGGCGTCCAGCGCGAATTCCAAGAGGTACGCGATACCTTCCTGGCAGAGGTCGAGGCACAGGGCAGGCACACCGTTGCGACGCAGCACGCCGGCAAGCCGGGCGATGCCCAGCGGAGGCTCGGTGCTTCGGGCGACGGGAGGGTAGATGAGCAGCATGGGACGGTCATGGTACGAGGCAGTGCGAAAAAAGTCCACTGCAGCAATGCGCCGCGCCACCGAACGATGCCGATTCGCGGCTCGACTTTTGCGCGGACTTGATCCACAATGCGTCCCCGTCATGGGCATACAGGCAGTCAATCATCACACAACCCAGGGTCAGCACCCGTTTCCCCGCCACGCCGTCGGTCTCCAGACCCCGTGAACCTTTCTACTAATACCCGTCGCTGGGTCGTCCTCGCTGCTGTGTTCCTGAATTTGGCGCTGCTGTATGGCATTTGGTATTCCTACGCCGTGTTCCTGGTGGCCTTGCTGCAGGAATTCCACTGGAGCCGCTCGGTCCTGGCTGGGGCATTTTCAGTCTTTATCCTGGTGAACGGCGCGATCAGCCCCATCGTGGGATGGATGGCGGGGCGGCTCGGGGCTCGACGCGTGATGCTTTTTGGGGGCGTTACGCTCGTGGCGGGTTTGTTTCTCGCCGCTCACACGTCGGTGTGGTGGCACCTGTACGTCGCATTTGGGTTGATCGCATCCATCGGGCTAACCAGTGCGGGCTGGCTGCCTTCGATCATCGTCGTGCGCGCATGGTTTCTCGACCGGGTGGGCATGGCCGTGGGCGTGGTCTCGGCGGGTATTGGGGTCGGGATCGCCTTTGTCGTGCCGCTCATGCAATACTCCATCGGGAATGTCGGCTGGCGCTGGACCTTTCGATTGGTCGCTCTGGCCGTCGTGATCTGGATGTTGCCGGCGACCTTTGCATTGATCCGCGAGGCTGCGCCCGAATATATCCCACCCGACACGACGAATCGCCCCGCCTGGCGGGACGCTCTCGGCGCGGCCCTGCGCGACCGAAGGTACTGGTACCTCGGCGGCGTGTATGCGTTTGGAAACATGGTCACCCAACTGCTCTTCGTCCATCAGATCGCGTATCTCGTGGATCACGGGGTTGCGGTGCTGGCGGCCGCATCCGTGGCCGGTGTGGCGGGAATGGCCAGCATCGTGGGGAAGGTCGGCTGGGGCAGCCTGTCGGATCGGTATGGCCGAGAACTCGCCTACAGTTGGGCAATGGCCTGTCTGGTTGCTAGCGTGGGCGTGCTGGTGCTGGCCGGCCAATATCCTGAATCGTTGCTCCCGTTTGTCTATGCCGTGCTCTTCGGGCTCGGATATGCCGGCAGCGCCGCGTTGACGCCGGCGGCGACCAGCGACCTGTTTGCCGGGCCGGGGTTCTCGACGATCTTCGGTACGTTTCAGACGATCCTGGCGGTCGGTGCAGCCGGAGGAGCATGGCTTGCCGGCAAAATATTCGATGTGACCGGCAGCTATAGTCTCGCATTATGGCTCGCCCTGGCGGGATCCTTGGCGGCGCCGGCCCTGATGTGGCTCGCCGCCCCGAGCCGGGCATTGCGCGTAAGCGGCACCGTCTTTCCATCCTCTCCCCTGAAACGATGACCCCGCGCCCCCGCTTCACGCGCCGCGATTTCGGCCTGTATGCTGCCGTGATCATTGCCTGGGGCTTTTCATGGATCGCCATGCACTGCCAGGTCGGCGTGGTCGCACCGGAAATATCGGTGTTCTGGCGTTTCCTGCTCGCCGCACCGATGATGTTCGGCTTTGCCGCGGTTCGGAAAGAACGCCTGCTTTTCTCACCAGGCGACCATGTGGCATTTCTGTGTCTGGGCATCGCGCTATTCTGCACGAACTTCGCGCTGTTCTACTATGCAGCGCAATGGATCACGTCCGGCCTGCTCGCGGTCGTGTTCTCCCTCGCTTCTGTGATGAATGTCTGGATGGGTGCGCTCATACTCGGTGCACCCATCGATCGTCGGGTGATGGTCGGGGGGACGCTGGGATTCCTGGGTGTGGCGCTGTTGTTTTATCCCCAACTTGCCAGGACGCGGCTCGATCCCCATGTTCTGATCGGTCTAGGGCTTTGTGTCGGTGGGACCTTGTCGTTCTCCATCGGGAACATGATCTCCGCGCGGCTGCAGCGGCGCAAGATCCCCGTCGTGGCAGCAAGCGCCTGGGGTATGTTGTACGGCACGGTCGTTCTCGGCATCTACGCCGTTATCCGCAATCAGCCATTCCGCATCGATCCGCGCCTTCCGTATCTGGCCGGGCTGCTCTATCTCGCTCTGATGGCCTCGGTGGTTGCCTTCGCCTGCTACCTGACGCTCCTCGGGCGGATCGGCGTTGACCGCGCGGCCTACGTCACGGTGATGCTCCCCCTGGTGGCGCTCGTGGTCTCAACAATTGTGGAAGGCTATCGCTGGACGATTCCAGCAGGGTGCGGCCTGGCCGCTGTGCTGACCGGAAACCTCCTCGTGCTGCGGACGCCGGGCCGGCGCTAACGGGCCAACCGCCTCTGGTTGCGCCCGCCTGGTCCTGCGGTATCATAGCAGGCGGCTGAAAAAGGCCCATCTGCGGCGTTACGGCGCTCCCGCGGCGCTGCGACGTACGTGCTAAGTACGCCTCGCACCGCGGATTGCGCCGCGCCTGGCACCTGGACCTTTTTGAGCCGCCTGGCGAAAGCGAGTTTTTCAGCAACCTGCTAGATGTTGCGCCTTAGAAGTGGTGAAAGGAGGAGCGATGAAACTCAGCGGCAATACCATCTTCATTACTGGGGGAGGGTCGGGAATCGGTCGCGGGCTGGCCGAGGCATTTCATCGGCGGGGGAATCAGGTGATTATTGCCGGGCGGCGACCCGGTGCGTTGGCAGAGACCACCCGAGCGCATCCCGGCATGAAGGCGTTGGAGCTGAACGTCGAAGACCCTGCGAGCATTGTAAGCGCCGCCAGGACGCTGATCCGCGATTATCCGACCCTGAACGTACTCATCAACAATGCGGGGATCATGCGGGCTGACGATGTCGGTGGCGTGGTTGACGAAACCGTGCTGGTTTCGACCGTTGCGACCAATCTCCTGGGACCGATCCGCATGACCTCGGCGCTGGTCGGCCATTTGAAGCAGCAGCCTGCGGCGGTGATCATCAACGTGTCATCGGGGCTGGCATTCGTCCCGCTGGCCTCCACGGCTGTCTATTCCTCCACCAAGGCCGCCCTGCATTCCTACACGCTGTCCCTGCGGTACAAGCTGAAGGGTACCACCGTGACCGTTCTGGAGATCGCACCGCCCTGGGTCCGGACGGAGCTGATGCCGGGCACGGATAATTCCCCGGCGATGCCGCTGGAGGAATTCATCGCCGAGACCATGACCGTGCTCGGGACGGATGCGGAGGAAGTGTTGGTCGAGCGCGCCAGGCCGCTCCGCAACAATGCGGGTCCGGCGGAAGCTGCGTTCGTGGCCGAGTTCAATGATCGGGCCGCCCGGCACATTTAGCCCCAATTCGAAATTCTTGAACCGCCAAGGCGCCGAGGGTGTCACGATTGTCCGGTTCAGAACGGGACGATCGGCACGAACGCCAAGGGCTCGAGCGGGGGCTTCCAAGTTCGGCTCTGGCCTATACATCTGGCGTCCTTGGCGGCCCCGCGGTGGCGTCTTGGCGGTAGATGCTTTTCGGGTCAGGGTTAACTCAAGCATGCAGCGGACGCGCTAAAAAGATGCGTGCTCGCTGATGCACGCCCATGAAACGAAATCTCA
>DATJQT010000326.1:0-1791 GCA_035505475.1 Vulcanimicrobiaceae bacterium | reverse complement strand
CCGAAGAAGCTCACCGGTTCCCGGGCACCGGCCAGGACGATGGGCGCGTGCGCGGCCAACAGCGCGATGGCTGGCTCCGGGAAATAGGGGAGCCGCGGCACCGAGGGCAGGCCGCCGCCCCGGTCGCTGGTGGACGGGAAGGTCTCGCTGATCAGGCGCGCGCCGCAATGCCCGGCAATTCGTTGGGCCGCGCGTTGACCGCGCGCCGTCAGTCCGGCGCCGCCGAGGAGGAGGAGCGGCTGCGCGGCGCCGCGCAGCCGCGCGGCGACTGCATCGATCTGTTCGGGATCTACGACCGGCAGCGCGGTGCGTGGCTGCGCCGCGTGTGAGATCGGTCCTGCGTCGCCCTGCTGATGGTCCATCGGGAATATCAGGGTTGCGACCTGGCCCGGCGGGACGCACGCCGCCGAGATCGCCTCGCGCATCTTGGCGGGTGCATCGGCTGGAGACTCGATCGTTCCGACATACGCCGACACGGAGCGCGCCAGTCCAGCAATGTCGCTGTTCAACGGTGCGTCGAACGGGAGATGCCAGGTGGCGTGCTCGCCAACCAGGTTGACGATCGGGCTGCGGCCCCGGCGGGCGTTGTGCAGGTTGGCAATGGCATTGGCGAACCCCGGGCCGAGATGTGTCAGCGTCAGGGCAGGCTTGCCGGCCACACGGGCATAGCCGTCCGCCGCCCCCGAGCAGACGCCCTCGAACAGGCACAAGACAGGGCGGATCGCCCGCTGCCGCGCCAAGGCGGCGACCAACGGCATCTCGGTGGTTCCCGGATTGGCGAAGCAAAAATTGATCTCCGCGGCCGCGGCGGTTGCCAACACCGCGTCGGCGCCGGACGTTCCCGGCTGGTGCCGATTCATTGGGCGCCCCTTTGATGGCGTGGTCCACTGCGTGTCCGAAGCCGCCCGAGAGTATGCCCCTCTCAGGCGCCGGTCAAATCTTGCGGTAGGCAACGATCACGATGGTACGGGGTCACTGACATCAGGTGTGCGATTTCTTGCGATTGGGAAAATACGGCATTGTTCGGGCAAAACTCCGGGCACCTACGGATGGACGACCGAGGACGTGGTCCGCTACAGTACCTCCGCTGACCTCGCCGTTCCGTGGAAATCATTCCAGAAGGACAGAGGAGAGTACGCAATGATGCTTTCAACGCAGGCGGCCGAGTTTGAGCGATGGTTGGCCCGCCGATTCGAGCAGGCGGTAGCCCGGCGGGAAATTACGCCGACGCTGCTCAAGGACTTTTGGGCTGAAGACGAAGCCCGTCCGGACATCCGACCGCATCCGGCGGTGCGGTTGATCCAGGATTTGGCGCGTATTCCCCGCGCGCAAGCAGAAACGCTCTTGCATGATCTCGAATCCAAGAACCCCCGCCAGGCCCGTCAGGTCCTCCAGAGCATTGCCGAAGGCTGGATCCGGCAACGGCGGGCGGAAAACTCTGACCGACGACTCATGATTGCTTGATCCGATTCATCTCGCCTACCCTGGACGGGGCCAGCGCGCTGCTCGTCTTCGCCGCTCGATATCTCCCTCCGGCATTCCCTTCGACGTTGGTGATATACCCGCCGATTCGATCCGCCGACAAACAATACTATTATGACAATAGAACGACGGCTGGGGGCGGATGTTCCCCGGCCGTTGGTTTTCTCTGTGATCGCTCAGTTGCGCTGGATATGGTGCAGAGTTTCGGCGATGTTGCCCTGCAGGCGCACATTCCTTTTCAGTCGATTAAGCAGATCGGGCTGGTGGGCAGCGAGATAGTCAATCAGGTCCCCGGCAGTCCACGGACCG
>DATJQT010000325.1:0-28272 GCA_035505475.1 Vulcanimicrobiaceae bacterium | reverse complement strand
GCGGTTTGGCACCTCGATGTCGGCTCATCGCATCCTGGGGCTGAAGCAGGTCCCAAGGGTTGGGCTGTTCGCCCATTAAAGCGGTACGTGAGCTGGGTTTAGAACGTCGTGAGACAGTTCGGTCCCTATCTATGGTGGGCGTAGGAGATTTGCGGGGAGCTGTCCTTAGTACGAGAGGACCGGGATGGACGAACCGCTAGTGTCCCAGTTGTTCCGCCAGGGGCATTGCTGGGTAGCTATGTTCGGTCGAGATAAACGCTGAAGGCATCTAAGCGTGAAACTTCCCCCAAGATGAGATCTCCCTCCTGGCCGAAAGGTCAGGACTTAAGGCCCCTTGAAGATCACGAGGTTGATAGGCCGGAGGTGTAAGTCCCGTGAGGGATTCAGCTTACCGGTACTAATCGGCCGTGAGGCTTGACCTCACATTTTTCTCATACATTCTACTATGATGCGGGAAGCATCGTCACACCCGAATCGCTATTCGATCTTGCGACGCGCGCTCGTCGTCGCTTTCGCGGCCGGGTTTCTCTGGAGTGCCACTCCGGTGGCAGCCGGGGAATCTGATGCGAAGGCGGGACCAGCCAAGAAGCTGGATGTAAACCGTGCCCAGCGTTCCGAGTTGGCTCGGCTTCCAGGGATTTCCCCGCAGGATGCGGACCGGATCATTCGGAACCGGCCGTATCGGAAGCTGGACGAACTCGTGACTAAAAAAGCGGTAACCCGGAAACAATTTGCGCGGATCCGGGAATACATCAGCGTTGGCCGGTAGCGCGTCATCGGTTTCCGGTGGCTATGGCGGAGGGGTCACACCCGTTCCCATCTCGAACACGGAAGTTAAGCCCTCCAGCGCCGATGATACTGCCTGGGCAACTGGGTGGGAAAGTAGGTCGCCGCCGGGATTTATTCAAAAGACCTCATGCGCTGTGTGCATGAGGTCTTTTGTTTTTGCGTTGAACTACATGCAGATACGTTGACAATCCTGCGTGATGATGTTACAGATGACTAGCCAACCCACTGGAATCGCAGATGTCGCAATTGATTCACGTTCGGTTGTGTAAGGCGAGCTGGACGGCAGTTGCTGTGCTGTGTTGCTGTATGACACTGCAGGCCAGCGTCGTGCCGGCCGCCACGTCGAAGGGAGCACAGCCGATCGTGACTGCATCAGGAACCCGTGCCCCAACCGCCCCAGTCATCGTCCGGCAGATTCGGGTGGGAACGCATCCAGAGTTCACGCGGGTCGTCGTTGAACTGACGGGTGCGGCGGAGTACACCGTCGAGCGACAAGCGGACGGGGGCGCCCGGGTATTGGTTCTGAATGCGGGTATGGGGGCCGGGCTTCGGCGTATTGAGCCGGTGCATGGAAACATCGCGGCTGTGCAGCCGTCCAGTCGTGGGCCCCATGTTGAAGTCCTGATCACCTATGCCCCAGCCCAGGCGCAGATCCGCAGCTTGACCGTCCCGAATCCGTTCCGTATCGTCATCGATGTTCTGGGCGCGGAGGCGCCGCGCCGGGAACATCTCGCCGTTCCGGCTCCCGCCAGGCAGGCTTCGGCACCTCCGGTCCAAGCGGGAAGACCCTTATCGGCAGCGCCGGAGCTGGCCGCACCCGTGCCGCCAGCGAACGCCGTTCCCAAACCGGAGCCCAGCCAACTCATCATTGTCCTCGACCCGGGGCACGGCGGCCATGACACCGGGGCGATCGGGGCTGGGGGGCTGATGGAAAAGGACGTCGTGTTGGATCTCGCGCTCCGATTGCGGAAGCTATTGATCGAACGGCTCGGGGTGCGTGTTCTCCTGACACGCGAGGACGATACGTTCGTCCCGCTCCCGGACCGCACCGCCTTGGCCAACCGTGCCAAAGCCGATTTCATGGTGAGCCTGCACGTCAACGCCGCTTCCGCTCGCCGTGCGGGGGGATTCGAAACGTACTTCTTCACACGCGAACCATCGGACAGCGACGCCCGTGCCGCGGCCCAGCGCGAAAACCTGGTGGTCGAGACGCCGGGGACGCCCGACAAGAGCCTCGAAGCGCTGCTCAAGACAACCCTCGCGGACATGGCGGTGAGCCGGGATATGCAGGAATCCAGCAAGCTGGCGGAGCGGCTACTGTTCTCCCTCGACAAGATGCTTCGCGTCGAGAACCGCGGCGTGAAATCCGGCCCGTTTTACGTCCTCGCCACGGCGGCGATGCCTGCTGTCTTGGTCGAGAGCGCCTTTATCAGCAATCCACGCGAAGAGCGCAAGCTCCAGAACGGCGAATACCGCCAGCGTGTCGCAGAGGCCCTGTATGAAGGCATTGCGGCCTACAAGGTCCGGTATGAGCAGCGGCTCGGTCTCGGGGCGCCTGCCAACGATATCGGCTCCTGAACGCCGCCCACGACTGCGGCTCTGGCCATGGCTTCTCGTCCTCGTGATGAGTGCGGGCGTGCTGAGCGCCGTGGGCTTGGAAATTTGGCCCTGGGTGAGCGGGGTCGCGCTGGCGCCGCCCCCGCGCACCCCTGTGCCACTTGCGGCCCCCGCTGCACCCGGCCGGGTCCGGGTCCGTATCTTTTTACCGGACGAGGCGCGTCAGGTGTTACGTGAGGAAGAGCGGGAGATTGTCGGCTGGCTCACCCTGCAGGACGGGGTGCAACACCTGCTTGCCCAGTTGGCCATCGCGCAGGCGGGCGCTCGCCCGCCACTGCCCCCCGGTACAACATTGCAGCATGCCTATCTTGATGACGCCGGCATCCTGTATCTGGACTTCAATGCCTCTATCCAACAGCTTGCCGGCGGCGACTGGATGAAGGCGGACCTGGCAAGTTCGGCCATCGGGCTCACCCTGGCGGCCAACTTGGGCGAAGTCAAACGGATCCAGTTCCTCTCTGACGGCACCGAATTGACGTTACTGAGCGGAGGGGTGGATTTTCGGCGCCCGTTCATCCCCCGCTTTCCCGGCGAGGAGGCGGCGGCGGAAGCCACCCAGCGCTGAGACCGGTATGCTGGCGAGGAGACGCGATGCGGCCTGATGGACGTCAGCCGGGGCAAATGCGCCCGGTTACGATCACGCGAGATTTTCTGCGCCACGCCGAAGGGTCGGCGCTGATCACGGTCGGCGAGACCAAAGTGGTCTGCACGGCGAGCGTGGAAGACCGCGTCCCGCCCTTTCTCCGCGATACCGGCCAGGGTTGGGTGACGGCAGAATACGGCATGCTGCCACGCTCGACGAAGACCCGGACCGCGCGCGAGGCGACCAGCGGTCGGCCGAGCGGCCGCACGTTCGAGATCCAACGGCTGGTCGGCCGCTCGCTCCGGGCGGTGACCAACCTCTCCCAACTCGGGCCACGGACGCTTTGGATCGACTGCGACGTGCTGCAGGCGGACGGCGGGACCCGCACGGCCGCGATCACCGGGGCCTACATCGCGCTCGCTGACGCCCTCCAGCGATTGCGAGAGCAGCGGCAGATTGCGGCGATTCCGCTCAAAGATTTCGTCGCCGCGACGAGTGTCGGAGTGGTCGAGGGGATCCCGGTCCTCGACCTCTGTTACGCCGAAGACTCGATGGCCGAGGTGGATATGAACGTGGTGATGACGGGGGCGGGCAAATTCGTAGAAGTCCAGGGCACGGCGGAAGAGACGCCTTTCGATCGGGCACGGCTCGACGGCATGCTGCAACTCGCCGCCGCCGGCATCCAAGAGTTGATCGCGATGCAGCGGCGGCTGGTCACCGAATGGCTGACCGCCCGCACGACGTAAAACCGGCGTTTCGGAACGTATCTAACTGCGGATACCTCCTTGACAAAGCCCCCCCTCACTCATAGAATCAGCTTGGTTATCGCCAGCGCCAATCGCGGAAAGCTCCTCGAGATTGCCGCGATTCTGCGAGGGGCGCCAGTTCTCCTCGTGCCGCTCGACCGGTTCGGATCCATCGAGATGCCCCCGGAGGGCGGCGATTCGTTTCAGGAGAACGCCCGGCGCAAGGCCCTGTACATCGCGATGACTGTGGGGCAGTGGGCGCTGGCCGACGACTCCGGTTTGGAAGTGAACGCGCTCGGTGGCCGGCCGGGTGTTCGGTCCGCGCGGTACGGCGGCCCCGGGCTGACGGACGCCGACCGGAACCGGCTGTTGCTGGAAGAACTCGAGGGTGTTCCCGCCGAACGACGGGCGGCGCGGTTCCGCTGTGCGGTGGCGCTGTCCAGTCCAGCGGGGCGTGTGACGGTGGTCGAGGGCACCTGCGAGGGGCGGATTGTCGTGGCCCCGCGCGGGGCCGGCGGTTTCGGATACGATCCCGTGTTCGAGGTGCCGTCCCTCGGCGCCACCTTGGCGGAACTGCCGGCCGCGGTCAAGGATCAGCTCAGTCATCGCGCGCAAGCGCTGGCGCGAATCCGGCCGTTTGTGGATGCGCTGCCGGCCACAGGCGACGCGAAGATCTCGGGGCGTGGCGCAGCCCGGTAGCGCACCTGCTTTGGGAGCAGGGAGTCGGAGGTTCAAATCCTCTCGCCCCGACCAACAGGGATATGCCGAGGCGCGGGGGGAGACTGGCGCCACAGCGTATTTCACGAAGTGCACGCGCCTGTAGCTCAGCCCGGATAGAGCAACGGCCTCCGGAGCCGTGTGTCGGGTGTTCAAATCACCCCAGGCGCGCCAAGGAGTTTGACCGCGTCGTTGTGCCACAATAATGGTGAGCGTAGCTCAACTGGCAGAGCACTGGACTGTGGCTCCAGAGGCTGAGGGTTCGAGCCCCTCCGTTCACCCCAGTTTGACGCGGATCGGTTACGGGGAGGCGCCCGTAGCTCAGTTGGATAGAGCGGCTGGCTTCGAACCAGCAGGTCGGGAGTTCAATCCTCTCCGGGCGCGCCATCAGAAAATGACTCGGTCATGCTGAAGGCTGCGCCTGTAGCTCAGCGGAGAGAGCAACTGCCTTCTAAGCAGTGGGTCGGGCGTTCGAGTCGCCCCAGGCGCACCAAGCGCTGCGCGTGCAGCGTAAAGATAGATCGGCCGAACCCGGCCGGATGGGCCGCTAGCTCAGTTGGTAGAGCAGCTGACTCTTAATCAGCGGGTCACAGGTTCGAGTCCTGTGCGGCCCACCATCCTGACTGCCGATGTATGCACGTTCCGAAACCGGGGCGCCGGGCGAGAGTGGCGGAATGGCAGACGCGTCCCGTTTAGGGCGGGATGGGGCGACCCGTGGGGGTTCAACTCCCCCCTCTCGCACTTCCTTCAGCCCTCCGGTCCCCCTCAACTACTGTGAGATGGTATGAAAGTCACTGTTGAAGAACTGAGCCCCACCAAGCGTGCCCTCGTAGTCGAGTTGCCGACCGAGCGCGTCACTAGCCAGATGGAAGCCAAGCTCCGCGAATGGGAGCGGACTCTCGCCCTGCCGGGCTTCCGGAAAGGGCGCGTGCCCCGCGCCATCATCCAGCGGCGCTTCGACAACGAGCTGCGTGAAGAAGTGCTCCGGGACCTGATTCCTGACTCGATGCGGGAAGCGGTGGAGCAGACGGCGCTGGCTCCCGTCAGCCAGCCGACGGTGGAAGACGTCCACTTCCATGCCGGCGAGCCGCTGACCTACCGCGCCGTGGTCGATATCAAACCGACGGTCACGGTGGCGGATTACCGCGGCATCGCGCTGGAGCGGGAAAAGATCGAAGTCGGCGACGCCGAGGTCGACCGGGCCGTGGAGTTCTTGCGCGAGGACGCCGCCGAATACGCCCCGATGGAAGGCTGGCCGGCCTTGAAGGACGACCTAGTGCTCCTGGACAGCGAAGCGACCGTGAACGGACGGCCCTTCAAAGGGAGCAGCGGCAAGAATCTCACGGTGGTGCTGGGCCGCGAAGGGTACCTGCCGGGGTTTTCGGAGCAGTTGCTCGGTCTGAAGAAGGGCGATGTGAAGCAGTTCACGCTCGAAGTCCCGACTGACGCGCCGCGCAAGGAATTGGCCGGCAAGCAGGTCGCCTTTCACGTGAAGGTGAACGAGGTCAAGAAGCGGCGCGTTCCGGAGCTCAACGACGAGTTTGCCAAGACGGTCGGAGATGTGGACACGGTTGCGGCGCTCAAAGACAAGCTGCGCGAGCAGCTCACGCAACGCAAGGGCCGGGAGCAGGATGCCACGCTCCGCCGCAAGCTGCTCGACCAGCTGCGGCAGCGCCACACGGTCGCGCTGCCCGACAGCCTGGTCGATCGCGAGACGGCGGCCGTGCTGGACGAGCTGCTGATGACGTTGCGGGCGAGCGGCGGCCAGATCGAGGGCCTGCCGACCGACCCCGAGGCGCTGCGGGCCCAGGCCCGCGACACTGCGGTGCGGCGGCTCACCGAATCGCTGATCCTGGAAGGGGTGGCCAAGCAGGAGCAGATCACGGTCACCGATGAGGAAGTCGAGGCCGAGATCGCCCGCCTCGCCTCGCTCACCCGCCAAGAGCCGGGGGCCGTGCGCAAGGCCTTGACGGACCCGGTCCGACGGGCCGGGCTGATGGCCCAGATTGTGGAGCGCAAGTCGCTGGACTTCTTGATGGCGCAGGCGACAATCACCGACGCGTACCATCTGATCCAGCCCGCGTAAGGATCCCGCCGCGCCCTGCGCAGGCGGTGGAGGACGTATGCAGAACTACTTGGTGCCCATGGTCGTGGAACAGACCAGCCGCGGGGAGCGGGCGTATGACATCTTTTCCCGGCTGCTGAAGGATCGCATCATCTTCATCGGGACCCCGATCGACGATTCGGGCGCGAACTTGGTGATCGCGCAGCTGCTCTTTCTGGAAGCCGAGGATCCCGAGAAGGACATTCACGTCTACATCAATTCGCCGGGCGGATCGGTGACGGCCAGTTTGGCCATTTATGATACGATGCAGTTCGTGAAGCCGGCGATCGAGACGATCTGCATGGGGCAGGCGGCGAGCGGTGCCGCGCTCCTCTTGGCGGCGGGCACGGCGGGCAAGCGGCTGGCCCTCCCCCATTCGCGCATCATGATCCACCAGCCGTACGGCGGCGCGCAGGGGCAGGCAGTGGACATCCAGATCCAGGCGAGGGAAATTCTCCGCATGCGCGAGGAGCTCAACCGGATCATCGCGCGGCACACCGGCCAGCCGCTGGAGCGGGTCGAGAAGGACAGCGATCGGGATTTCTTTATGTCGCCGGAAGAGGCGAAAGACTACGGCCTGGTGGATGAAGTGATCTCGTATCGGGATTTGACCAAACGCAAGGCGGAGGAGGCGACCAAGCCCGCAGCTTCGACCGCCTAGGAATCATTCGGGATCCAACCCGGGAAAGAGGCGCGGATGGCGAAAGCCGTGAAAGGCGGGGGCAAGCTTCAGTGTTCGTTCTGCGGCAAGAGTCAGGACGACGTTCGCAAGCTGATCGCAGGCCCGACCGTCTACATCTGCGACGAATGCATCGAGCTCTGTAACGACATTATCGCCGAGGAATGGGAACAGGAAAAAACCAAAGGGGCCGGGGCCCTCCCCAAGCCCTCCGAGATCAAAGCCGTGCTGGACCAGTACGTGGTCGGCCAAGAGCGCGCCAAGAAGACGCTGGCCGTCGCGGTGCACAACCACTATAAGCGGATCAAGTCCCGCCAGAAGGTCGATGACGTCGAGCTGGCCAAGTCCAATATCCTGCTGATCGGCCCCACCGGATCCGGCAAGACGCTGCTCGCTCAAACTCTGGCGAAAATCCTCGACGTGCCGTTCACCATCGCCGACGCTACGACGCTGACCGAAGCCGGCTACGTCGGCGAGGATGTGGAAAACATCATCCTCCGGTTGCTCCAGGTGGCGGATTACGATGTGGAGCGCGCCGAGCGGGGCATCATCTACATCGACGAGATCGACAAGATCTCGCGCAAATCCGAGAACCCGTCGATCACGCGGGACGTCTCGGGAGAGGGCGTCCAGCAGGCGCTACTCAAGATCCTCGAGGGCACGGTGGCCAACGTTCCGCCCCAGGGCGGCCGCAAACACCCGCAGCAGGAATACCTGCAGGTGGACACGACCAATATCCTGTTCGTCTGCGGGGGCGCCTTCATCGGCCTGGATCGGATCGTCCAGGGTCGGGTCGGAGAGCGGCGCGTGGGCTTCGGGGCCGAGTTGATGACCCGCAAGGAACGCAAGCTGTCCGAGGTCTTGGCCGAGATGCAACCCGAGGATCTCCTCCGCTATGGGTTGATCCCCGAACTGGTCGGTCGTTTGCCGGTGGTCGCGGTGTTGCACGAGCTGGACGAGAAGCTGCTGGTCCGCATTCTGCGCGAGCCGAAGAATTCGTTGCTCCGGCAGTACCAGAAATTCTTCGATTTCGAGCAGGTGAAGTTGACCTTCACCGACGATGCGGTGGTGGCCGTCGCCGAGCAGGCGGCCAAGCGGGGGACGGGCGCCCGCGGCCTGCGCGCGATCCTGGAAGACATCATGCTGGACATCATGTACGAGATCCCGTCCCAGTCCGGCATCAGCGAGTGCATCATCAACCGCGACGTGGTGGTCGAGCGCAAACACCCCATCATTCTTTACAAGAAGAAGGCAGAATCGGCATGACCGGCTGGCGCCACTGGATCCCGCTCGCGGCCCTCCTGCTCGCCGCGATCCCTGCCCTGACGGGGTGCGCCTTCTACGACTACCTCTACGGCACGCCTACGCCACGCACGACCACTGGCGGCTCCGACGAGAGTCTGCTCCGGGCCGCCGAGGGCAATATGCAGCGCCAGCAGTATGCGCAGGCTCGGCAGAACCTGCAGCGACTGCTCAACCAGTATCCGGATAGCGAGTTGGCGACGGCGGCGCGTCTGGCGTTGGCCCGGGCATTTTACGAAGACCGCAAGTACGACGAAGCCCGGAACGAGTACCAGCGCTTCCTCGAGCTGCACCCGCAAAACGAGCGGGCGGATGAGGCGGTATACTACCTGGGGATGTGTTACTTCAAGCAGTCGGAAACCATCGATCGGGACCAGACCGCCACCCGGAGAGCGCTCGAGCAATTCCAGATCTTGATGAAGCAGATGCCGGATTCCCAGTACGTACCCGACGCACGCGAACGTGCGACGGTAATGCAGCGCAAGCTGGTGCAACACGACCTCTACGTGGCGCAGTACTACTTCGAGCGTGGGGGCTTCGACGCCGCCGTCCTCCGGTGCCAACGGATTCTGGCCGAGTTTCCCGGCAACGAAGGGGAAGACCAGGCGTTGTACCTCCTCGGCGAATCTTTGTGGCAGCTCGAGCAAAAGGCTGCGGCCCGGCCCGCGTTTCAAAAACTGGTGGACCAGTACTCCCAGTCCGACTATGCCCCTCAGGCGGCCGACCGACTTGGCGTAGTTCTGGTCAAGACCGGCCCCCCGAAGCCCCCGGGACCCAGCTTGTGGCAGCGAATGAGCCAGGGCATGAAGGAAACCTGGAACGAGTTTTTGGACACGGCAAGCACCTATTCGATCTTTCGGCAGTAGGGCCGTGCGTTCGGTCCGTGGCCCGTTTCCGCCTCCGTTCCGAAGCGTCACCCAATCGGACGCCCTCTTGATGGCCCCGCCCCGTCGTGAGCAAGTGTCTGCCAACCATCACGATCCTGTGGGCTCCTTGCTGTCCCAGACCCGCGCCGTGCTCCGGCAGCACGGGCTCGCTCCCCAGCGGCTTCGCGGGCAAAATTTCCTGATCGACCGGCGGGTGCGCGACCGCATCCTGACGACGGCCGGCGTGGATGCGCGCCACCGCGTGGTGGAAATCGGACCAGGCACCGGCAGCCTGACCGAGGGGCTGCTCGCGCGAGGTGCGGCCGTCCTGGCTGTCGAGGTGGACCGAGGCCTGGCCGCACTGCTCGCCGAGCGCTGGGGGAATCGTCCAGGCTTCCAGCTGGAAACCGCGGACGCGCTCCGCTTCGATTTCGCAGAGGCGCTGGCCACGGAGCGGCGACCGATCCGGGTGGTCGCCAACATCCCGTATCACATCACCTCGCCCCTCATTCTCCATTTGCTCAGCTACGGCCGCGTTTTCGAAGCGCTCTTCCTCACGGTCCAGAAGGAAGTCGCGGTCCGGATGGCGGCAGGTCCTGGGGACAAGAGCTACGGGGCGTTTACGCTGGCCTGCCAATACCGCGCGGCGGTGCAGGCAGTGTTTCGGATCCCGCCGACCGCATTCTTTCCGGTCCCCGAGGTGGATTCGATGCTGGTCCGCCTCGACCCGCATGCCCACCCGCCGATTGCCGTCAGCAACCCGGACACGCTGATCTTGACGGTGCGCACGGCCTTCGGGGTGCGCCGCAAGACGCTCCGGAATGCGTTGCTGCAGCGCTGGCCGGGTCCGGCCGTCGACGCCGCGCTCCACGCGGCGGACCTCGACGGGCGTCGCCGCGGCGAGACGCTGAGCCTCGACGAGTTCGGGCGGTTAAGCGATGCACTTCCTGCCGGACCCGCCTGCCCGGTCCAGGGCGAGGACGCTTAAGCGGCGGGCCCGGAGCCGGCCCGCCTGCCAGAAGGGATTCCCCCATGGACGCACCGCGCTTTCAGACCGCGACCGACGAAGCCATCTGTAGTGGGCAGGTGACCGATGTGTATTTCACCCGGACGCTCGAAATCCTCCGGCACCGACAGATCACGAACACGGTGGTTGCGGAAATCGTCCTGAAAAGCTTTCCCTCCGGATGGGGCTGGGGGGTGCTGGCCGGCGTGGACGAGGTGGCCGTGCTCTGCCGCGACCTCCCGGTCACGGTCGAGGCCTTTCCGGAGGGCGCCCTGTTCGGGGCGATGGAGCCGGTGGTCACCCTGACGGGACGCTACATCGATTTCGCCCAGTACGAGACCGCCATCTTGGGCCTGCTTTGCCAGGCATCGGGCGTGGCGACCAAGGCGGCCCGCTGCAAGAAAGCTGCGGGCGATCATCCGGTGGTGAGTTTCGGCGCGCGCCGCATGCACCCGGCACTCGCGCCGATGATCGAGCGCAATGCGTTTCTGGGCGGCTGCGACGGCGTGGCCGTGGTCAAGAGTGCGGAGCTGCTCGGGATCGAGCCGAGCGGCACGATGCCGCATTCCCTGATTTTGATGGTGGGGGACACGGTCGCCGCGGCGCAGGCCTTCGACGAGATCGTTGACCGGCGCGTGCAGCGCGTCGTGCTGATCGACACGTTCGGCGACGAGAAGGTGGAAGCCGTGCGGGTGGCGGAGGCGCTGGGCGATCGCCTGTTCGCGGTGCGGTTGGACACACCGGCGTCGCGCCGCGGCGACATCGTGGGCATCCTGCGCGAGGTGCGCTGGGAGCTGGATCTGCGCGGGTATCAGCACGTGAAGCTCTTCGTCAGCGGCGGCTTGGACGAGGACGAAATCCTGCGCCTCAACCCGGTGGCGGACGCCTACGGCGTGGGAACCGCCATCAGCAACGCGCCCGTGCTCAATTTCGCCATGGACATCGTCGAGGTGGATGGCGCTCCGCGCGCCAAGCGAGGGAAGATGTCCGGGCGAAAGCAGGTCTTCGGTTGCGCCGCCTGCGGCGGTCATCAGGTGGTGGCCTTCGGGTCGCCGCCGCGCGCCTGCTGCGGCACGGCCGCCCATTCCCTCCTGTCCCCTTTGGTGGAGTCCGGTCGGGTGGTGCGGCCGGCCGCCGATGTGCACGCGGTTCGACGGGCAGTGCTGGCCGGTCTAGCGGAAGTCGCGCTGTGAAGACACAGCGCAACGCGCAATGTCCAACGTTCGACGCCCGACGTCGTGCCGGACCATGCGCCCAGACCATGGCCGTCCGCTGTGCGCCATGAGCACAGAACCATGAGCCAGGATCCCCTCGATGCTGGGCTGGCGGCGCTCGGGGAATTCGGACTCATTGACCGAATTCGGCGCCGGGCAGGCACCTGCGCGCCCGGCACGGCCCTCGGGATTGGGGATGATGCGGCGATCCTCGTCCTCGAGCCCGATCAGGATCTCCTGGTCACCACGGACATGCTGTTGGAGGGTGTCCATTTCAGCCGCGACTGGGGCAGTTGGGACGCGCTGGGGCGCAAAGCGCTGGCGGTCAATGTCAGCGACATCGCCGCAATGGGGGGTTCGCCGCGCCAGGCATTCCTCGGGTTGGGCGTGCCGGGTGATCTCGCGATCGGCAGCCTCGAACAGTTCCTGGACGGGCTCGAAGCTGCCGCAGCCGAATGGGGCGTCACGCTGGCTGGTGGGGACACCTGCCGGTCGGCGGTCGGTCTGGTCCTCTCGGTCACGCTTACCGGCGCGGTTGCTCATGGCCGGGCGGTCCGTCGCTCCGGCGCCCGCCCCGGCGACCGCGTGTGGGTGACCGGACAACTCGGTGCATCGGCCGCCGGCCTCCTCGCGTTGAGCCGCGGTCTCCGACCGGGCGCGCCGTGGCCCGCGGGCCTCGACCGCCCCGCCTGGCTGGGCCCGGCGGAACAGGCGGCCTTGCAGGCCGGGATTGCAGCCCACCTGACGCCAGCACCCCGGGTTGCCGCCGGGCAGGCGCTCCTCGGCTGCGCCCACGCGATGCTCGACCTCTCGGACGGGGTGGCCTCCGATCTGGCGCACGTGTGTCGCGAGAGCGGGGTCGCCGCCCGCATCTTCGCCGCACAGATTCCGGTCCATCCGGCTGCCCGGGTCGCCGCCCGCTGGAGCGGTCAGGACGCGCTGACACTTGCGTTGTCAGGCGGCGAAGATTATGAGCTGCTCTTCGCGGCCGACGAGGACCCAACGGCGTGCCTTCGGCAGGCCGTGCCCACGCTCCCCGTCACGACCATTGGCCGTATCGAAGTAGGAGCAGGAACGGTGGTGCTGGAACTTCCGGGCGGCGCGATCGTCCCGCTGCGGGGCGGCTTTGACCATTTTCGCTCGCCCGTACCTGTCTGACGGGGCAGCCATGGCCTGGCACCAATTGCTCCGTCCTCGCTGGCTACGGCTCGACGGCCGGGTCACGTTGTTGACCTTCTCGGAAGGCGGCCGAATCCGGCAGCTCACGCTGACGCTGCGTTTTCTGGCGGTGGCGGGCCTGGTCCTGGCGGTCTGGCTGATCGGGTCGAGCGCAGCGGTCTGGCAACTGTTCCATCGTCAAATTGACCTGGCGCGCATGGGCTATCTGGAGACCGAGAACCGCTCGCTGATGCGGCTGCTGGAAGGGCAGGCCGAGCAGCTCAGCCGACTCCAGGTCGAGATCGCGCGCCTCAAGGATTTCGAAAAGAAGCTTCGGGTGGCCTCCGGGATGGACACGCAGGCCGGAGCGGAAGCCGCCCCCGCGCCGCCGCCGCCGGCCCGCGCCCTCAAACGCGAGCTGCCCAAGAAGCGCTGAGCCGAGATGCCCGACACGCCCTTGCACGCGGCCGAGGAAGAGGCCTTTCACGCCCTACGCACGCTGGTGCTGGACGCCGGCGGCATCGACCTATTGCTCTACAAGCATCGCTGCGTCTTGCGCCGCATTGCCGTCCGGCGGCGGATCTGCGGCGATACGGATCTGCGGCGATACCTGCGGCGCGTCCAGGCCGACCCGATCGAGCGCGGCCGCCTGGTCAAGACGCTGACCATCCACGTCTCGCGATTTTTCCGCAATCCTTCGACGTTCCGCGCCATCCAGCGAGAGATCCTTCCCGCCATCCTGGACGCGAAGGCCCGCACCGCCGGCCGGGCGCTGCGCCTGTGGAGCGCCGGGTGCGCCTATGGCGAAGAACCGTACTCGCTGGCGCTCTTATTATTGGAGCGGCCACAGATCCTCCAGCAGCACTCCACCCGCATCTATGCCACCGACATCGACCCGGATTGTCTGCGGGTCGCACGGCAGGGCTGGTACCCCGCCGCCAGCCTCGCGGGGGTGCCGGCGGGTTGGACGCGACGCTACTTTACTCCCGTCGAGAACGGCTATCAGGTGGCGCCGGCTGTCCGCCGGCTGATCCAGTTCATTCCCCACAGCATCCTCGATCCGGTGCCATTCGGCCGGATTGACCTCGTCGTGCTGCGCAACGTTCTCATCTACATGACCGAGCGGCTGCAAGAGCGGGTGCTGACCAGCATCGCCGCGACCCTGAACCCCGGTGGGTATCTCGTGCTGGGCAAGGTGGAAGGGATCGCCGGTGCCGCCAAAAACCTGTTCGAATCGGTGCGCATCTCCGAGCGCATCTTTCGTAAGCGCGCCACCTCCGCCGCCACGCCCGCGCTCGGCGAGAGCGCCGCACGCCTCTGAACGCCCCCGCCGCAGGCTTTTGGCTTGACTTCGCTCTTTGGGCTACGCTATTTTACGCGCAGCCTGCGCTGTGCGCGGCCGTCGGCGCCGATGTGACCACCGGGCTCGATTGCGATAGGAGGAGAGGGATGGAAACGTCCACGACGATCGGCAAGAAGCTATTCCTCGCCTTCCTTGTCGTGATCGTCGCCACCGGCGTCCTGCCCAGCCTCTTCTCGATGGTCTTCCGCCTAGCCGTCCCTCAGAAGTATTACATCCCGCTCGAATACGTCCTGATCTTTACCGGGATCCTGGGCGTGGTGATCGGGATGATCCTCGCTTTCTTCATGGCCAAAGGGTTCACGACAGAGCTGCGCGGACTGGCCGGCGCGGCCCGCGTCGTTGCCGAAGGCGACCTGACACAGGACGTGCCGGTAAATACCCGGGACGAAGTCGGCGAAGTGGCCGAGAGCTTCAACCAAATGGTGGGCAGCCTGCGCGAAATTGTCCGTGAAGTCAAAACAACTTCGGAGGCGGTGACGGGCTCGGCGGTGTCGCTCTCGTCGTCGGCGGAAGAGATGAATTCCTCGACCGAGGAGATCGCCGCGACCGTTGAGCAGATCGCCAAGGGGGCCGAGCATCAGGCGAGCCTCGTGGACGAGACGTCGAAAGTCATCCATGGCATGGCCGGCGCCATCACCGAGATCGCCAGCCGGGCCAAGGCCGCGGCGGAGGCCGCGGCGGAAGCCGGGTACACGGCCCAGACCGGCGGAAAATCGGCACGGGACGCGATGGAGAAAATGAAGGGCGTGTTCACGATCGTCGAAGGCGCCGCGGGCGGGGTCAAGGGGTTGAGCAGCAAAACCCAGCAGGTCGGCACGATCGTGGACGTCATCACCCGCATTGCCCAGCAGACCAACCTGCTGGCGCTGAACGCCACGATCGAAGCTGCGCGGGCCGGCGAGGCGGGCCGGGGATTCGCCGTGGTTGCCGACGAGGTGCGCAAGCTCGCCACCGAGGCCGCCGGATCGGCCGAGAAGATCGCCGAGATCATCAAGGAAGTTCAGTCCGAGAGCATCCGCGTCGCCGATTCGATGGATATGGCCACGCGTGAGATTGCGTCGGGCCGCGACGTCCTCACCTACACGAGCACTGCGCTGGAAGAGATCGTGCGCGGCGTCGTCGACGAGGTGAAGAAGGTCCAGGAGATTTCCGGCCTGACGCAGCGGCAGACCGAAGGCGCCCAGTCGCTTGTCAAGACGATCGATGAAATTGCGAAGGTGGCCGAAGACAACGCGGCCTCAACCGAGGAAGCCTCGGCCGCGACCACCGAGCAGACCGCCTCAATGGACCAGATGGCCCAGTCGGCCCAGCAGCTCTCCGGTCTGGCCGACAAGCTCAAGTCCCTGGTGGCGCGCTTCAATGTCGGAGCCTAGCCCGATCGGCGGCGCGCTCGTCCCTTTCGCTCCCGACGAGATCGCCGAGCTGGCCCCGGAGGAGACCCGGCAGGTCATTGTGTTCGAGGCCTGCGGCGAGCGGTTTGCACTTCCGGTCGACGCCGTCCGGGAGATCC
Source organism: Vulcanimicrobiaceae bacterium (assembly GCA_035505475.1). Taxonomy (GTDB): domain Bacteria; phylum Methylomirabilota; class Methylomirabilia; order Methylomirabilales; family 2-02-FULL-66-22; genus 2-02-FULL-66-22. The sequence continues at coordinate 12,618 of DATJQT010000325.1, read as the reverse complement.
AACCGTTGCCTCCGCTGACGCGGGTCCCCACTGCGCCGCCCGAGGTCGAGGGGATCGTTAACCTGCGGGGACACGTGTTGACGCTCTTCGGCCTGGCATCCTGCCTGGGCATTCCGGCTGACCCGCGTCCGGCCAGTCATGCTGTCGTCCTCGACTTTCAGGATGCCGACCTCACGATCGGTCTGGCGGTGCAGCGGATCGGCGAGGTGCGCCGGATACCGCTCTCCGCGCTGGACGCGCCGCCCGCCCAGGATGGGGCGGCGGCCGCGCTGGACGCGGTGTTCGAGGTTGATGGACAGGTCGTCGGGCTCTTGAACCCGCGCGGCGTGTTTGCGCGATTTCTGTCGGACTGGGGCATCGCGCCGGACGCGCGCATGACCGGCTGACCCGACCGGGTCGGTGGAGGGGGGCGTGAGCATCAAGATATTGGTCGTCGATGATGCGCTGTTCATGCGCAGTATCATCCGCGATATCTTTGCCCGCGGACCCTTTGTGATCGCCGGCGAGGCCGAGAACGGCGCCGAGGCGGTCCGCCTCTACCAGGAGCTCCGCCCCGACCTCACCACCATGGATATCGTGATGCCCGGCATGGACGGGATCACGGCCCTGCGCGAGATCCGCCGCTTCGATCCCGCCGCCAAGGTCATCATGTGCAGTGCGCTCGGCGACGAGAAGCTGATCGCCGAATCGATCGAGGCCGGCGCCTGCGATTTCATCGTGAAGCCATTTCAGCCCAGCCGCGTCTTGAAGGTGGTGCAAAGTGTGCTGGGCTTGGATGATCAGCTCCGTCCGGTCACGGATGGCCGGCCGGGTGCGGGCCGGTGACCACGCCGGGCGACGAGCGGCAGGCTCAGGTCGTGCGCCCGCGCCTTCCGATTGGGATCGGGATCGGCGCCTCGGCCGGCGGGCCGCGGGCCCTGCTCGCGCTCTTGGCCGAATTGGCCATTCCACCTGCCGTGTATGTGTTCCTGGTCCAGCATATCCATCACAAATTCACGGGCCTGCTGGAACGTCGGTTGCGCGACGCGGCCCCGTTGCCAGTGCGGATGGCCGTTGACGCGGCCGTGGCAGAGCCCGGCTGCCTCTACGTCGCCCCAGGTGGTCGCCATCTGATCGTTGAGCGGGAGTGGCCGGCGACCTTCCGCACCCGTCTCAAAGACGATGCCGTGCAGCACGGCGTCCGCCCATCGATCGACGCCTTGTTCGACTCGCTGGCGCGGGCCTTTGGCGCACGGGCGATCGGGGTCGTGCTCACCGGCATGGGACGGGATGGGCTGGCCGGCGCCCGTGTCATCAAGGACCACGGCGGCACGGTGCTGGCCGAGGCGGAATCGAGCTGCCTGATTTACGGCATGCCGCGCGTCCTGGCAGAGGCCGAGGTCGCGGATCGGCTGGTGCCGCTTCCCGAGATGGCGCGCGCCATCCAAGGGGCCGTCGCGGCCGCCGCTGTCCTCCCGGCGCGGGCCGCGGCCCGGCAGAGATAATCGTATGGACATGGCCAAGTACGTCAAGTTGTACGTGAGCGAATCGCAGGACCGTTTGCAGCGGATGGACGGCCTGTTGCTCACGCTCGAGCAGAACAGCGCAGACCGGACGGCCATCGACACGCTGTTCCGCGAGGCCCATTCGATCAAGGGCATGTCGGCCTCGATGGGCTACGAGGAATTGAGTCGGATCGCACACCGGATGGAAGACCTCCTGGAATTGGTGCGGGGCGGCAAGGGCGCCATCGATCCCCGTGGCGTCGATCTGCTGTTTCAGGGGGTCGACCTGCTCCGGCGCGGCGTCGAAGAGGTGGCAGCCGGCCGTCCACCGAGCGTCAGTGCGGAGCCGTACGTCACCGACATCACCCCCCTGATCGAGCGCGGCCCAGGACCCGCTGCGGAGACGCCGGCTGCCCCGGCGGCCACGCCCGACCGCACCATCTGCCGGGTTGAGATCAAGATCGCGCCTGATGCACCGCTCCCCTCGGCACGGGCCTACCTCACGCTGCGGCGGGCCCGCGACGTGGGCGAGGTGGTGGAGTCGGTGCCCACCTTGACGGAAGTCCAGGCCGGCCAGTTTACCGGCGATCTCTCCATCCAGCTCGCGACGCCCCGTCCGCCCGGCGAGGTGCAAGCGTTTCTGGCCAGTCTCCCGGACGTGGCCTCGGTCGTCGTGCGGCCCGAGGCAGGCGCCCGGGCAACCGCTTCGGTGCGCAGCGACGCCCCGCCGAGCCCGCGCTCGGTTGAGCCCGTGCCGGCCCATCCGACGCCGGCCGCGCCAGGGCCCAGCGGCCCGCCGCCCGCCGCCCGGCCGCCCCGGACAATGATGCGAGTGGACACCCGCCTGCTCGACGAATTGATGGACCAGGTGGGCGAGCTGGTCACGGCCAACGGGGCCTTGGACGAGGCGAGCCAGGTGATCGATTCGCCCCGCCTGCACGAAACCGCCGGACGGCTCGGGGGCCTGATCAAGGCTCTCCAGTTGCAGGCGATGCAGCTCCGCCTCATGCCGCTGGAGTTCATCGCCGATCGGTTTCCGCGGGCGGTTCGCGACCTCGCCCAGCGCCGGGGCAAAGAGGTCAGCTTCGAGGTGGTGGGGAAGGACACCGAACTGGATCGGGCCATCCTGGATGCCATGGTCGATCCCATTCTTCACATCCTCCGCAACGCCGTGGATCACGGGATCGAGCCGGTCGAAGACCGCCTCCGCCACCAGAAGCCGCGCGTCGGCACGATTCGGCTCGCCGCCAGCAAAGAGCACGAAAACGTGGTCATCCGCATCTCGGATGACGGACGTGGGATCGATCCCAATCAGCTGCGCCGATTGGCCGTGGAGCGCGGCCTGCTCACCCGGGAGCAAGCGACCCAGCTGCCGGACAGCGAGGCCCGGATGCTGATCACGCTGCCGGGGTTCAGCACGGCGGAAGCAGTAAGCGACGTGTCGGGACGCGGCGTCGGCATGGACGTGGTGCGGGGCGCGATGGAATCCCTGCGCGGCAGCCTGGTCATCGATTCCGAGATCGGTCGCGGGACGACGATTACCCTGAAGCTGCCGCTCACCCTGTTAATCGCGCCGGTCCTGTTGGTCGGCGTCGCGGGCGAACGGTACGCCCTGCCGGTCTCGTCTGTCGAGCAGGTCCTCGAGGTCGGTCGCGACGAGATCCAGCGCACACAGGGACAGGAGATGATCGCACGCGAAGGCGGCCTCATTCCGTTCGTGCAGCTGCGCCCTTTGCTCGGGCTGCCGCCCTCGACGGCCGGATCACTTCCGGCCGTCTTATCCGAGATGCGCGGGCGACGGGTCGGGGTGGCCGTGGACCGCTTGATCGGCTATCGTGAGGTCGTTGTCAAGCCGCTCGACAAGGTCCTGAAGGGTGCGCGGGGCTTTTCGGGCGTGACGATTCTGGGGGACGGGGGAGCGGTGCTGCTGCTCGACCTGAACACGCTCTGAGCGGCAGGATCGACCGGGAGGCACGATGGCGAGCGGCGCAACCGAGGCACGACGGACCCGGCTGCTGGCATTGACCGAGCGCGCGCTGCAGCATGCAGCCCAGTCGTTGTCCGGCCTGTTCGGCCATACGGTCCGGTTCGTCGGGCTCGAGGTGCTTCCGCTCGCGGAGAGCGCGCTGCCACCATTGGCGAATCAGTCCTACGACGAGAAGCTGGCCGGGGTCAGCTTCGAGATCACCGGCGAAGGCGCTGGACGCATGCTGATCCTGCTCCCGCTGCCCACGGTCTCCCGGATCATCCACGTCCTTTTAAATTATCCCGGCGAGGATGTGAAGACTGAGATGGAACGTTCGGCGGTCCGCGAGGTCGGCAACATTCTGGGATCCGCCTTTCTGACCGAGCTGGGCCGTCAACTCGGTCGCCGGTTCATGCACTCGTCGCCGGAGCTCGTGTTGACGAGTGCTCCCCGGCTGGTCGGAGAGTTTCTCGGCCGGCTGCGCGCGCTGGACGAAGAGATTCTGGTCGCCCAGTCCGTGCTCCAGGTCCCCGACCCGGGCATCGAAGGGCGGCTATTCATCGTGCCGGCGGTTCGCTCGTTCGAGCCGATCACGCCGGGTGTGACATCAGAGGAGCACGCGTAATGGGAAGCGAGCGTGCCGCGGTCGAGGCGACCGGCCTCGAGACGTTGCGCGGCATTTTGACGGAGATGCAACGGGTGGTGGTGGCGTTTTCGGGCGGGGTGGACAGCACGTTTCTCCTCGCCGTGGCCGTAGAGTGCCTGGGAAGCAACGCCCTGGCGGTCACCGGCGTCTCGCCAAGCCTGTCCCAGTCCGAAGCGGAAGAGGCCGGCCGGCTGGCGCAGCGCATCGGAGCCCAGCACCGGCTGATCGAAACGGGGGAGATGGCCCGCCCCGAGTATGTGGCTAACCGCGGGGATCGCTGCTACTTCTGCAAAACGGATTTGTTCGAGAGGCTGCAGGCCCTTGCGCAGGCGGAAGGGTATGCGTGGGTGGTCGAAGGGTCAAACCTCGACGACCTCGGCGACCTTCGACCCGGGCGGCAGGCCGCTTCCGAGCAACGGGTGCGCAGCCCGCTCTTGGAGGCGGGGCTTACCAAGGCGGCAATCCGCGAGCTGTCGCGCGCGCGACACCTTCCGACCTGGGACAAACCTGCCATGGCCTGTTTGGCGTCGCGGATCCCTCAGGGGGTGCCGGTGACCATTGAGCGGCTCGGCAAAGTGGAGCAGGCCGAGGCTGCCTTGCGTCAACTCGGCTTCCGCGCGGTGCGGGTGCGCCACCACGAAACGATCGCGCGGATCGAGCTCCCGCCCGATGAGCGCCACCGGCTGCTCGAGCCCGAGGCGAACCGCATCGTCGTGCAGGCACTCAAGGCCGTCGGCTACCAGTACGTCGTCCTGGACCTGGAAGGATATCGCCCCGGCGGGCGGCCTACCTCCTGAACGGACTCCCGCCTCTTCCGATTGCGCACGACGCCGAGTGCATGCGGGGATCCTCAGGCGGGCGTCAATCCTCGTACGGCGGCAGCGGAAGTGGCGTGGGCAAGAACCAGCGGTGCAGCGAGCGCGTGGCGGTTGTACTCCTCGACGAGCGCACGGGCAGCGGCGAGATAGGCGGGATTCCAGAGCTCCAGCCGGAAGCCAAGGTTTTCCGAAAACTCGCCGAGCACCGTCCACCAGAGCCGCACCCCGAACAGTGTCTGGGGGGCGGCAATGCGCCGAGGCAGCGGGGACGGCTCGTAGCATCCCCGGACCGTGCTGTACGTCAGTAGCGAGGTGAAGTGCGATCCAAAATGCTTCTTCACCAGGGAATCGATCAGTGGCACATTGATGCGGATGTCTGCGTCGGCCATGCGTCTCCCTTTCAGGGCGGCGAATTGAAACAAGGCGTGCGCACTCTTTACCGCAAAGGCCCGCGATGCGCAAGGAGATCGTGTGAACGCACCGGCCGAACAGAGCCCGGTGGTCGTCGTCACGCAAGACAACATCGGACGGGTAACTCGCTGGCGCGGCGTGCGGAGCGGTATTCGTACCTATCTGGAAGCGGCCATTGACGGCGCGTGGTACCAGGTCGTGGAAACCCGGAGCGATCCGGACTGTCTGCCGCCTCGCGCGCTGCGCCGCCGGGCTGGGGAGTATGTCTGGACGCCTCGACGCGCCGGGTGAGGGGGATCTGATTGACCGCGACTCGGCCTGGGGTTGAGCTGCGTTCGCGGTCCAGGCAGCTGTCTTCCTGTCTCGTCTGGAGGCACGCATGGGTTCCTTCGATCTGAGTGGAAAGGTCGCCGTCGTGACTGGAGCCAGCCGAGGGCTCGGGCAATACTTCTCGCTTGCCCTGGCCCGGGCGGGTGCTGATGTGGTCGTGACCAGCCGTGAGGTCGGCTCACTCTCCAAGACCGCGGCGCAGATCACCGCAGTGGGCCGGCGTGCGCTTCCGTGCGCGTTGGACACCCGGAACGTAGAGACGATTCAGCCGATGGTGGATGCGGCGCTCCGGGCATTCGGGCGGATTGATATCTTGGTCAACAATGCCGGCTGCAACATCCGCAAGCCGTCCGTGGACATGACCCCGGAGGATTGGGATACGGTGGTCGGCACGATCTTGCGGGGCGCGTTCTTCGTGGCTCAATCGGTGGTGCGCGCCGCCATGCTGCCGCAACAATACGGCCGCATCGTGAATATCGGCTCGGGGACGTCGCTGTTCGGCATTCCGGGGATCGTCCCGTATTGCGCCAGCCGGGGCGGGATGACACAGATGACCAAGGCGCTCGCGGCAGAATGGGCGCCCGACGGGATCACCGTGAACGCCTTAGCGCCCGGCTGGTTTGAAACCGCACAGACCGCCGTGCTGTACCAAGATCCGGAATGGGTGGCGAGTGTCATCGACCGGATTCCGTCGGGGCGAACCGGGCTGCCGCACGACATGGACGGTGCGATCGTGTTCTTGGCGTCCGATGCTGCAGAGTACGTCACCGGCCAGCTGCTGTTTGTGGATGGCGGGTTCACGATCGGCTCGATGCGGGCCAGGCCCAAGACGGCCGCACCGCGCTGAGCGGCATCAGCGTATTATCACATTCTAAACTACCGACTGGGAGGTACACGATGCAGTACCGCACACTGGGACGGACCGGTCTTCGCGTGTCGGAAGTCGGATTCGGCGCGTGGGCGATCGGCGGCCCGTCACGATTGGGTGAGATCGAGATTGGCTGGGGCGAGGTGGATGACGCGCGCTCTGTCCGGGCGCTCGAGGCCGCGTTCGAGGCCGGGGTCAACTTCTATGACACCTCGGACGCGTACGGTGCAGGACACAGCGAGATGTTGATCGGCCGGGCGTTCCAGTCGAAACGCGACCAGGTCGTGATCGCGAGCAAGGTCGGGAACCGGACGATTGAGGGGAAGTGGATCAAGGAGTTTTCGAAAGCCTGGATTCCGCAAGCCCTCGAGGCCAGCCTGAAGCGGCTGGCGACCGACTACATCGATCTGTATCAACTCCACTCGCCGACGAACATCGCCGATTACACAGGCGAGGCGTTCGAAGCGCTCGAGGCGCTCAAAGCACAGGGCAAGATCCGCTATTACGGCGTGTCCGTTGGGCCGGCCGCACATGGGCCCTGGGTGATTCGGAACACCCGTGCCGATACGATCCAGGTCATCTACAACCTGCTCGACCGCGAGCCGGAGCGCGAGCTGCTGCCGCTTGCCCAGCAGGAAAGAGTGGGCATCATCGCACGGGTGCCGCTGGCCTCCGGGTTTCTGACGGGAAAATTCTCTCCCACAGTCACCTTCCCCCCGAATGATCACCGGGCGAAGACCTATTCGCCCGAGAAGGTCGCGCAGATGGTGTCGCAGGTCCAGCAGGTCGGATTCTTGACGCAAGGAAATCGCAAAACCATGGCGCAGGCGGCTCTGCAGTACTGCTTGTCCCACCCTGCGGTCTCCGCGGTCATTCCTGGCGCCAAGACGCCAGAGCAGGCGCGGGCCAATGCGAGCGCCAGCGACGGGACGCTCCTCACGGCGGACGAAGTCCGGCATGCGCGCGAAATGTTGGATCGGCCCTGAACGACTCAGTGAAAAGAAACGGCCCGCCAGGCTGATCCTGGTGGGCCGTTTCTTTTGTTGCATCAAACTGCGGGGAAGATCAGGCCCGAGACGGCGCAGTCAGGCCGGTCTTCTTTGGCTCGACCGCGAGCGCGCCGCGGTCCACCGTGTCCAGATACCATACCGCCAGCGCGAGCAGGGCCGAGACCAGCATGATGGTTGGCCACACGCCCAGACCGAGCAGTTGGGGCAGGGTGATTTTGCCGAGCGCCCCCACCTTCAGGAAATCGGGCAAGAGATAGGGATAGACCTCCGCATAGAGCCCGGCGCCGATGAGCAGGCCGACCACGCCGCTGGCCAGACCGTCCAGGTTTCCTTCGCCCGCCGCCCCGACGCACGTACCCGGGCAAAAGCCCAGCAGGGCGAAACCAACGCCGAAGATCAGGCTGCCCAGCAGATTGGCCGAAAGAATCGTCGGTTTGATCTGGAGCGTGGCCAGACCGGCGGCGTTCATCAGGTGAATGCCGATCATGCCGACGCCAATGGCGGTGAACATCAGCTTCCAGATCGTGAAATCCCGAAGCCGGAGCGCATCAAGGATCTTCTGATATTTGAGCGCCTGCCCCTTTTGCAGGATGAATCCGAATGCGATGCCGGTCGCCAGGCCGAGCAACAGGCGGGCGGTTCCCGTGATCTGCAAGGGTCCCATCAGTAGTTCCTCCTTCCGTACACGACGAGGGCCGTCGCGATCCCCGCGACGAAGAAGCCCGCAGTCGCCAGCCAGCCGCTGACCGCCAATTGTGCCGCGCCACTCAAGGAGTGGCCACTCGTGCAGCCGTCCGCCATGCGCGCGCCAAAGCCAAGCAGGACGCCGCCGAGCAAGCCGATCCCCCACCGCTTGGCCGCGCCCGGGCCAAAACGGGAGGCGAAGAGTGTCGGGACGAGGCTGAGGCGGAAGCTGCCCGAGAGCTTGGCTGACAACCAGGCGCCGATAAAGATGCCGATCACCAGCATGAATTGCCAGTCCACGATGGGCATATGTGCCTGGTAATATGCGTTGGCCGCGACGTGTTCCGGCGAGAATAGACTGACGATCATGCCGGCTGCCCGTGAAAAGGTTGTAGAGGTTGACAGGTAATAGTTGGCCGTGAAGAACGCGAACATGTTGAGCAGTCCGAGCAGCAGACCCGCTTGCCACCAGGGCCATTCCTTCTGTTTCAACCACGCCATGATTCAATCCTCCTCTCGAATGCCAGCCTTTTCGTTCTCTCTGGTTTGATCCAAGGTGATAAGAAAGGATTCAGAAAAAATGGACGCCTACCGGATGCCAAACCCATGTCGGTATGCTAGATTTCAGCGTGCCTTGCTTTCAGCTCTTGGCATCCAAACGAGGAGCAATCCATGCGACAGAATACGGCAAAAAGAAAGTTGGCTTCGGGGGCACCGGTAACTGTGGTGGCGTCGAGTTACACGTCCCCCGGGCTGGTCGAATTGCTCGGCCGGATGGGCTTCGACGCCATTTTCATCGATTGCGAGCACGGCCCGGCCGGCTGGGAGGATGTCGAGAATATGGTCCGGGCGGCGGAGCTGACGAATGTCACTCCGATCGTGCGCGTGCAGTCGAACGATCCGTCCACGATTACCCGCGCCCTCGACCGAGGGGCCGGCGGGGTGCAGGTGCCACACATCAACACGCGGGCGGAAGCCGAGGCGGCGGTCCGCTCGGCGAAATTCGAGCCGATCGGTCATCGGGGATACGCCGGTGGCCGCGCTGCGCTGGGCGTGACCGGCAATTTTACGGTCCATGCCAATGACGAGACGATGGTCATCGCGATGCTCGAAGAGGTCGAGGCCCTCAAGAACCTTGACGAAATTTTGAAGGTTGAACACATTGACGTGTTCTTCATTGCGCCGGGCGACCTCGCGCAGTCCATGGGGTTTCCCGGCCAAGTGAATCATCCAGAGGTGCAGGCCGCCGTCGAAGCCGCGGTTCGGCGCACGCGCGCCGCCGGGCGAGCCGCAGGTGTCCTAACGACCAACGGCGCCAGCGCGCGCAAGCTCCTCGATCTGGGCGCCTTGTTCCTGTACATCGCGTTGCCGAGTTTGCTCCAGCCCGGCGTCCGCGAGTTCCTGGCAGAGTTCAAGTGAACATCGGTCCTTGTGCGGAGATGCAATGGTACTAGGAATCTGGCTTCTAGGAGTGGGTGTAGGGGTGGCGTTCGGCTACGTCTCGAAGCGGGGTCGGTTCTGAATTCTGTCGGCCGTTTATTTTATGAGGGCGTGTCCGGCCGGGCGCCGGATATGCTGCGGGGGTACCTGCTCGCCGTCCTCGTGTAAATCGTGGCGGTGAATGCGCTGATCGAGATCGGGCATCTGCGGATTGCGGTGCCGCCATTCTACGGGGTAGCGACGGCACTGGGTGGCTGGCTGTTCGGCGTCGGCATGGTCCTGGCCGTGGACTGCGCGGGTGCCGTTCTGTTCCGGGCAGGAGAAGGCAAGCTGGATTACGTGCTCGCCAGCGTCGCCTATGGCGTGGGGACCTGGGCCGGCATGAATTGGGCGGCCGTGCCGGTCCGGCGAGCCTTGGGGGATTCGGGTGCCGGGCTCACCGCCCACCGTGGGATGTTTCTGCATCAGCCGTTGGTGTTGATCATCCTGGCGGGCGCCATTGTGTTCTGGGTCAGTCGCGGTCCACGGCGACCGCATTTAAACGGGTGGGACTGGCGGTGGAGGGGATTCCCGCTCGGGGTGGTCGGCATCGCCGCCTGGGTGGTCTTGCCCTGGCCGGGCATCCTTCCGGGCTGGCCACATCGCAGGGGGCGGATCGACTGGCGACGTTCCTGTTAGAGCGCGACCTTTCCGCCCTGAACTAGAGCGTCTTCCTGGTGATCGGCTTTCCGCTCGGGTCCTGGATCGCCTCGCGACTGCATGGCGCTTCGTCCGAGAGCACGCTGCATGCGGAGCGCCTTCCGCACGTTCTGATCGGCGGATTGCTGATGGGCATCGGTGCTGCCATTACCGGCGGCAATGTGGCCCACGGCCTCGGCGGTATGCCGCTCCTGGCCTGAGCCAGCCTGACCTTCATGGCCTTTGTGTTCGCCGGCGTCTGGTGTGGCGTGCGGCTGCACTGGCTGCGCGACTGACCCGGCCGACAATTGCACCGCGCGGCTGGGTCGTGATAGGATAAGCCATCGTCGGAATCCGCGAAGGAGGCCCTCATGCTGAGCGTCGAAGAACTGGCCCAGATGATAGACCATTCGGTCCTGCTCCCGCAGCAGACCGAGAAGGATCTGGAAGAGGGCGTGGCATTGGCCTGCGCGTACAACGTCAAGTGCATCGTGCCGAAGATCTTCCAGATCCCCCGCGCGAAAGAGCTTCTCAAGGGCTCCAGCGTACGCCTGTGCGCTGCGATCGCGTTCCCGCAGGGCCTGAATCCTCCCGAGGTAAAGCGCTACGAGGCGGAGTGGGCACTGTCACACGGGGCGGTCGAACTGGACATGGTGATCAACATCAGCGCCTTGAAGTCGCGGCTACACGATTACGTCCAGCGCGACATTGCCGGGGTCATAGAAGCGGCCCAGCGATACGGGGCGCCGGTGAAGGTGATCCTGGAAACATGTCTGCTGACGAATGACGAGAAGATCGCGGGGTGCCAGATCGCGGAGCGTGCCGGGGCAGGATTCGTGAAAACCTCGACCGCGACGCAGCCCGGAGGCGCGACGGTGGAGGACATTCGGCTGATGCGCGCCACGGTCGGTCCGAATGTGGTGGTCAAGGCCTCCGGCTACGTGACCGATATTGATAAGACCCTGGCTCTGTACGAGGCGGGCGCGCGACGCTTCGGTACAGGTTACACGAAAAATATCCTGGAAGGGCTGAAGAGCAAGCTGGCAGCAGAGGCGGGAGCAACGGCTGCGCGCTGAGGATCGTTCACCAAAATGAACACGCCCTCTCCGGTTGCGGAGAGGGCGTCGTGCTTTCGGCACCCGATCGTATTACTTCGCAGCGCCCAGGTTCGCAGCGACGAAGTCCCAGTTGACAAGGTGATCCAGGAACGCCTGGACGAAGTCCGGGCGGCGGTTCTGGTAATCTAAGTAGTAGGCGTGCTCCCAGACATCCACCGTCAGTAGCGCAGTCTGATTAGCGGCCATCGGCGTCTCGGCATTCGACGTGCTGACGATCTTCAGGTTTGTTCCATCCATCACCAGCCATCCCCAGCCGCTGCCGAACCGCCCGACCGCTGTGGCTTTGAACTGCTCGGCAAACTTTTCGTACCCGCCGAAGGCGGTATCGATCTTCCGGGCTAGCTCGCCCTGGGGGCCGCCGCCGCCGCCCGGCTTCATGCAGTTCCAGAAGAAGGTGTGATTCCAGACCTGTGCCGAGTTGTTGAACATGCCCGCCTTGGCCGAATCCCCGGCAGAGGCCTTAACGATCTCCTCGATCGACTTGTTTTCGAGCGGGGTCCCGGCAATCAGCTTGTTGATGTTATCCACGTAGGTCTTGTGATGCTTGCCGTAATGAAAACTGATGGTCTTGGCGGAATAATGCGGCTCGAGGGCGTTTTCAGCGTACGGCAGCGGGGGCAATGCAATGGCCATCGCGTCCTCCTTCCGGATGTGAGATGTGGATGACGGCAAATGACAACCAACTGCATAAGCGGAAGCCGGGCGAGAGCGCCGGAATTCCGCAGGATGCCCCCCAAGCGGTTCTATATTTATGCGGCAAGCGGCCTGACGCAAGCAGAATAGCAACATCCCGGCCCAGCGAAAAGAATGCTTTTGCCCCATGAGGGCACTGGGTAGAATGTGGCCAATCGGGTTTGTTCTGGAGGTCTTACAGGAGGTCCACATGATCACGCGTCCATCTCTGAAATTGAACTGGGAGGGCACCCGGCGCATCTTGGAGGGCGCCGCGGAGAAGGCGGCTGCGCTGGGCATTCCGATGAGCATCGCCGTCGTGGACGAGGGTGGGCATCTGCTCGGGTTCATGCGGACGGACAATGGAAAGCCGCACAACATTCCGATCGCCCTCGCCAAAGCGCGTTCGGCGGCGTCGAACCGCCTGCCGACGGGCAAGGTTGGGACGACGGGCACGCCGCTCAATGACGTCATGGCGATCGCCATCCCACTC
>DATJQT010000324.1:0-3094 GCA_035505475.1 Vulcanimicrobiaceae bacterium | reverse complement strand
GGCGTCGATGCCCGGTATCTGATGGCCGTGGGACTCTCCACGCTTGCGGCGGGAAACTACTGGATGTCCCGGTTGAATCTGTCCGTCGGACCGTGGCAGGTGGTTTGGCCGCGGGTGGTGGTGATCGCCGGCCTCTCAATGGTGTTTGCCCCGCTGAACGTGGCGGCATTCCTCTATATCCCCAAGGAGCTCCGTGGCGCGGCCGTGGGGCTGCTCGCCCTCCTGCGCAACGAGGGGGGGAGTGTGGGGACCTCGATGGCCCAGACCGTTCTGGAGCGTCGCGAGCAGTTCCATGCGTTGCGGCTCAATGAAGGATTGACTGCTCTGAACCCGGCAATCCATCAGTTCCTCGCGCAAGGTCAGGCCGTCTTCCTGCGGCACACCGGCGATGCGCCGCTGTCGCAGCACATGGCGGTGCAAGCGCTGGAGAATCTGCGGAATCAGCAGGCATTGTCGCTGGCGTATTTTGACGTGTTCTGGTTGTCGGCAGCGCTCGCGGTCCCATTGGTTCTCCTCGTGCTCCTCATGCGCCGCTCGGTGGCAGAGAAGGGCTCGCCCATTGGGGCGGAATAACCAGTGCGGTTGGGAGACCGGTTGCCGCTGTCCGGAAGGCGGCATCCGGAATCACGGCACCCGAGAAGGTCGCATGGTTCGCCCGCTAACCAACTCTGGGATTCGCACGGTTTTTGAACCGGATGAATGGATTGACTCATCAGATGCGGGCGGTGCGCATTCATCGGTTTGGTGGGGTAGAGGCCGTCGTCTGTGAAGACGTGCCCCGACCAGCGCCCGGCGAAGGGCAGGTCTTGGTCCGAGTCATGGCGGCGGGCGTCGGTCCCTGGGATGCCTGGGTGCGGGCGGGCCGGAGCGCACTGCCGCAGCCGTTGCCGTTAATTCTCGGCTCCGACCTGTCCGGCGTGGTCGAGGCCCTTGGCCCGGGTGTCTCCGTGTTCCGCCCTGGCGACAACGTGTATGGCGTGACGAACGCCCGGTTCACCGGCGCCTATGCCGAAAACGCCGTCGCGGACGCAGCCATGGTCGCATGCAAGCCGAGGCGATTGAGTCACGTTGAAGCCGCCTCCGTCCCAGTCGTGGCCAGCACGGCCTGGCAGATGGTGTTCGATCACGGGCAGGTGGATAGCACAAAGCGGGTGCTCGTCCACGGGGCCGCCGGCAATGTCGGCGCCTATGCGGTCCAGTTTGCGAAGCGCGCCGGAGCCGAAGTGATCGCCACCGCGTTCGCCCGCGATGTGGATTACGTGCATACCCTGCGTGCCGACGGCATCATCGACGTGCAGACGGCTCGTTTCGAGGATCGGGTGAAGGGCGTCGATGTCGTTATCGACACGGTCGGCGGCGAGACACTCGACCGCTCTTTCGAGGTCCTCAAACCCGGGGGCGTGCTCGTGTCTTCGGTCGCCATCCCCGATCAGGACACGGCCGCCCAACGCCGTGTCCGAGCCGTGTTCTTTCTCGTCGCCGTTACAACCGCGGGTCTGATCACAATCGCCGACCTGGTCGATGCTGGCCAGCTGGCGACGAACGTCGGGGAGGTGCTGCCTCTCGTCCAAGCTCGCCAGGCGCACGAGATGCTCAACGGGAAACCCCATAAGCGGGGGAAGATCGTCTTGGCGATAGATGCAAGTGAACCAGGAGGAGTCGCATGAACGATCGGCTTAAAAACAAACGGGCGCTGGTCACCGGCGGCAGCCGTGGGATCGGGGCGGCCATCGTGAGACGTCTGGCCCGCGAAGGTGTGCACGTGGCGCTGACCTACGTCAGCAAACCGGGTCAGGCCAACGAAACGGTGAAGGCGGCGCAGGCGCTCGGCGTAAAGGCGCTGGCGGTCCAGGCGGACAGCGCCGATGCTGAAGCGTTGGTTGCCGCCGTGGAGCGGACAGTCCGGGAACTGGGCGGTATCGACATTCTCGTTAACAACGCCGGTATCGCCGTCATCGCGCCAATCGACGCCTATCGCCTCGAAGATCTGGATCGCACGCTGGCAGTGAACGTCCGCGCCGTCTTCGTCGCCACTCAGGCAGCGGCGAAGCACATGCAGGCGGGTGGGCGGATCATCAACGTCGGGAGCTGTAACGCCGAACGCATGCCGTTCGCGGGAGGTGCGGTCTACGCCATGAGCAAGGCCGCGCTCGTGGGGCTGGTCAAGGGATTGGCGCGGGACCTGGGTCCGCGCGGGATCACGATCAATAACGTCCAACCCGGTCCTGTGGATACCGATCTAAACCCCGCCACGGGGGACTTTGCCAAGATGCTGACCCAGCAGCTGGCAGTGCCGCGGTATGGCACTCCCGACGAGATCGCCGCGCTGGTGGCGTATCTCGCCAGTCCCGAGGCCGCCTTCGTGATCGGGGCCAGCCTGAGCATCGACGGAGGGTTTACCGCCTAGGGAATCATCGGGAGGGTGGCGGTGCAACTCCCGGGGACATTCTGGATGCACCATTGGCATGAATAAGAATCTTTCGACGCTCTATCTTGCCCGACACGGCGAGACCGCCTGGAGCCTGTCGGGGCGGCACACGGGGCTGACCGATCTCCGCTTGACCGAGCGCGGGGAGCGCAATGCGCGTGCCCTCGGGAAACGATTGCAAGGGTTCACGTTCACCCACGTGCTGACCAGTCCCCTGCAGCGCGCCGCCCGGACCTGCGCCTTGGCCGGCTTCGGGGACCGCGCCGAGGTGGACCACGATCTGGTCGAATGGAACTACGGTGTGTATGAGGGCCGCACCACGGCGGAGATCCACGCCGAGCGTCCTGGCTGGCAATTGTTCCGCGATGGGTGTCCGGGTGGGGAAATGCCAGACCAGGTGGGGGTGCGGGCAGACCGGGTGGTGGGTCGCGTGCGCGCGGTTCGGGGGGACGTGATGCTCTTTTCAAGCGGCCATTTCCTTCGGGTGCTGGCGGCCCGCTGGCTCGGGCTCGAGCCCGGGGCGGGCCGGTGCTTCCTCCTGAGCACCGCGAGCCTGAGCGCGCTGGGCTACGAGGGCAGGCGGTCGCAGCCGGTGATCCGTTTCTGGAATGACATGCGTCACGTGGACGAGTAGCTCAATACGCTTAATCGGCTATCATGAGAGGG
>DATJQT010000323.1:0-1019 GCA_035505475.1 Vulcanimicrobiaceae bacterium | reverse complement strand
CTTGCGGATCTCGTCGATCAGCCAGGCGATCTGGTCGTAGGTCCTGCCGTCCGCCCCCTCCCAGGCGCGCCACTGCTTGCCATAAACCGGGCCGAGGTCGCCGTTCTCGTCGGCCCACTCGTCCCAAATCGAGACGCCGTGGTCCTTCAGATAGCGGACGTTGGTGTCGCCGTTCAGGAACCAGACGAGCTCGCGCACGATCGACTTCACGTGCAGCCGCTTCGTCGTGACGAGCGGGAAGCCCTGCGAGAGGTCGAAGCGCAGCTGGCGGCCGAAGACCGAGCGCACGCCCGTGCCGGTGCGGTCGCCTTTGAGCGCGCCGTTTTCCAGCGCGTCATGCATGAGGTCGACGTAGGGGCGCATTTATGGCAATCTTTTCATGGCTCGGCAGACCGCCTTCTATCTGATTCCGCCGCGCTGGACGAGCCGCGCTGAGGATCGCACCTAGCCCCACTGGCGCCCTGTTTTTGCCCTACCTGTGAAGACGCCCCGCGTTGGCTGGCTTGGTGTGGCGAGGCGGCCTCAAAGGAGAAATTGCATGTATTCTATGCGGCATCTTAGCGGCGTTGCGGCCGCAACCATCGCCGTCGCTGCATTCGCGCCAAGCGCCGTCGCGCAAGACAGTACTTCGATGTGGACCTGCCAGTACGTTGGCAACGAGCAGCCGGAACCCCTCGGCGACCGCGAAGGCCATTTCCTGACCATTGGTTTATACACTTGTCGGATTGACGGAGGACCACTGAACGGCGGCGTAGCGACTGGCACAGATATCTGGGAGTGGGACGGCCCGAAAGGCGTCAAGCTCTCCGACAGCGGCGTTGTCCGCAAACCCGGCGCGACTGCAGCATACAGCGGAGGAACCGGGACCGCCACGTTGACCATGGCCGACGGCAAAGTGACCGGCTGGACGGGGTCGGGATCAGGCAAGTGGCTGCTCGGGACCGGGGCTTGGGCGTCCTTGCTCGGAAAGTCGGGCACGTGGACGGCAAAAACAACCGGGCCGATGGGGCAATTCTCCG
>DATJQT010000322.1:0-5496 GCA_035505475.1 Vulcanimicrobiaceae bacterium | reverse complement strand
TCGCGCAGCCGCACGGTCTCGCGCTTGATCTCGGCCCGTTCGGCCTGGTCCTCGATGCGCGAGAGCATCAGCAGGTCCTCGATGATCACGCTCAGCCGGTCGACGTGCTTGGCGATGATCCCGAGGAAACGCTCGGCATCTTCGGGCTTGACCTGCCCCTGGTGCAGCGTCTCGACGAACCCCTTGATTGCGGTCAGCGGCGTCTTGAGCTCGTGCGAAACGTTGGCGACGAAGTCGCGGCGCATGTCCTCGAGCCGACGCAGTTGGGTCACGTCGTTGAAGACGATCAGCGCGCCGAACGTCTCGGGCCCGGTCCTCTGCAACGGGGTGCTTCGCATGTTCAGGATGCGCTCCCCGTTCTGGAAGACGACCATGTCCTCCTCGGCCGCGCTGCGGTTCTCCAGCGAACGCATGATGAATTTCTGGATGGGCAGGTTGCGGATCACTTCCTGCAGATTGCGCTTCCGGGCGCGGTCCAGCGGCAGGTCGAACCAGCTCGCCGCGGCCGGGTTGAGGCTGATGACCCGCTCCTCGTGGTCGACGGCGATGACGCCCTCCTGCATGCTGGAGAGGACCACCTCGAGCTGATTGCGCTGGCTGACGACGGTCTGCATGCGGCTCTCGATCTCTGCGGCCATGCGGTTGAGCGACTCGGCGATGCCCGCCAGTTCCTCGGAATTTTGCGCCGGGAGGCGGTGCGACAGGTCGCCCTCGGCAAACCGGGCCGCTCCCTCCTGCAGCTCGCGCACTCTGCGGCCGTGCCGCTTGGAGATCCCGAGCGTCACCGCCAGGGCGGCAATCGCGATCAACGCGCCGATACCGATAAAGCGCAAGCGGATGCCGGAGAGCTCCGCTTCGACCCGCGTCAGCGGAACCGAGGCCCGCACGATTGCAGCCGGGCCGTCGAACCCCGGGACCGCGGAGGCAACGTAGATGACATTCTCGTGCAGGGTGGTGCTGAACCGCCGCGCCGTATCCGTGCCTCGGGCCAGCGCACCGGCGATCTCGGGTCGACCGGCATGGTTCTCCATTTCGGCGGGGTCGGCCGAGCTGTCGCCCACGACCGCCCCGGAGGGCAGAATGACGGTGTAGCGGGTCTTCGAATCGGCCCCCGCATTCTTGCAGGCGGCGTCGATTCCCAGAGGGTCCAGGGGGGCCAGGTGGGGCGCGATCTGGAGCTGCAGCAGGCGGGCGCGCTCGATGAGCCCGGCGACGGTCTCGTTGACGAGAAATGTTTCCATCATCAGCATCGAGTACCACCCGGCCGCGAGCAATGCTCCGAACACGATCACGACGTACGAGAAGAAGAGCCGCCACTCCAGATGCCACCGCTTTCTCACGCGTTCTCCTTGAAGCGGTAGCCGACCCCCCGCACCGTCTCGATGATCTTGCCGTGGGGTCCGAGCTTCTTGCGCAGCCCGACGACCTGCACGTCCACGCTGCGGTCGGTCACGGGGTAGTCGCTGCCGCGGACCGCGTCGACGATCTGGGATCGCGTGAAGACCCAGCCCGGACGGCGTGCGAGCACCAGAAGGAGCTGGAACTCGGTGAAGGTCAGTTCCAGGGGAGCGCCCCCGGCGGTCACCACCCGGCGGCCCGGGTCGATCTCGAGGTCCTGGAACCGCAGAATTTGCCCGTCTTCCACCGGGTCCCGTGCGCGGCGGCGCAGCACCGACTTAACGCGAGCGCAGAGCACGCGGGGGCTGAACGGCTTGGTCACGTAGTCGTCGGCCCCGATTTCGAGCCCGGTCACGATGTCCGCGTCCTCGCCGCGCGCGGTCAGCATGAGGATCGGAACCGAGCCGGTCTTCGGGTCGGCCTTCAGGGTCTTGGCCACCTCGAACCCGTCGATTCCGGGCAGCATCAGATCCAGCACGATCAGGTCGAAGCGCTGTCGGCGCGCCTTCTTGATCGCATCCTCCCCGCTCGCAGACGGTGTGACCGTGTACCCGTCCCGTGCCAGGTGAAACCGAATCAGCTCGAGAATATCTTCTTCATCGTCAACGACCAGAATGGTTTCCTTCGCCATTTCGCCCTCATCCTGTAGAGTTCGGCCACGATTCTTTGAGAGCCGAGTATTACGACCGCATTCGGTTTCAGTTAGCATTTCATTAGCAGTTGATTAGGGCCGCTCTATCGGAGGCCTCATCCGAAGCTAATGTTCGGCTAATGCTTCTCTAACATGAAACGATCAGCCTTTGCCATTTACCACTTCGCGGAGGGCTCCGACATGGATGGGCTGAAGGGATCACCGCTGCGCATCGGGGTGGTCGGCGCGGGCAGCTGGGGCACGGTGCTGGCCGACCTGCTCAGCCGCAACGGCCACGCGGTCGAGCTCTGGGCGCGCGAGCCCGAGATCGTGACCGGGGTCAACGAGCGGCATGCGAACGGGCTCTTTCTGCCGGGCATTCCACTGGCGGAGGCTCTGACAGCGGTCGACGACGTCTGCCGCGCGGTCGCGGGCAAGGGCCTGGTGGTGCTGGCGGTGCCCTCGCACCACATGCGCGCGGTCTGCAGCAGCCTCGTCGGCCGCCTGGCGCCCGGCGCGGTGGTGGTCTCGGTTTCCAAGGGCATCGAGAACGAGTCCCTGTTGACGATGACGGGCGTGCTGAAGGAGGCTCTCGGGCTGACCGACGAGCGTCTGGCGGTGCTCTCGGGGCCGAGCTTCGCGGTCGAGGTGGCGCGCCGGATTCCGACGGTCGTGACCGTGGCCGCGCGCCGGGCAGAGGTGGCGCACGCGGTGCAGCGGGTCTTTGCAACCCCGGCCTTCCGCGTGTACACGAGCCGGGACACGCTCGGGGTCGAGTTGGGCGGGGCGGTCAAGAACGTGATCGCGATCGCCGCCGGCCTGGTGGACGGGCTGGGGCTGGGGTTAAACACGCGTGCGGCGCTGATCACCCGCGGCATGGCCGAAATCCGGCGCCTGGGCAAGCGCATGGGCGCCAACCCGCGCACGTTCACGGGCTTGACCGGCTACGGGGATCTGATCCTGACCTGCACGGGCAACCTGAGCCGCAACCACGCGGTGGGGCGGTTGCTCGCGGCCGGGCGGCGGTTGAGCGACGTCGTCGCCGAGATGCGCATGGTGGCCGAGGGTGTGCGCACCGCCCGGTCGGTCTACCACCTTTCCGAACGCCATGGCGTTGAGATGCCGATATGCCGGCAGACGTACCGCATCCTGTACGAGGACCTGCCGCCGCGGGCGGCGCTCTATGAGCTGATGACGCGCGATCTCAAGCCGGAGCTGGATGAAGACTGAAGCGGGCGATCCTCCCTCAGGAGGGCGAAGAGCGGGCCCGGCCGATGATTACGGCAACGCGATCAGCACGTCGTTCTGCGATCCGAATCCGTTCGCACATTTCAGCGCATTGGCCGGATCGTTGTACCAGCGCCCGTCCGCGTAGAAACGGTATTCGTATCGGCCCGGCTGCATCATCATCACCTTGGTCCAGGTGCCGTTCTTGCTGCGCCGCATCGGGTTGGCCGCGATGTCCCACTGGTTGAAATCTCCTGCGACGCTGACCGTTTGCGCCTCGGGGTGAAAAAGCCGAAACTGCACTCGCCGCCTGCCGATCTTGCCTTTTTTCACTTGCTGACGACCCATCTTGACCTCCGGTAAGCGTCCCGCGAAAGGGTGTGATTTCTACGCCAGATAATAGAGCACCAGCCCGACAGGCACGCCGATCCAATAGTCGCGCGGAGCGATCCACCACCATGCATCCCGATGCCAGGCAATGGACTCCGGGTCGAAACGGCGCACTCCGTAAGCCGGGTTGCAAGCAAACCAGAGAAAGTCCTCCAGCAACCAGAAAAGCACGACGAACGACAGCACCCTCAGCTCGGGACGCATTCCCCACCCGGCAAATCCCAGGCCGAACGGCGCGTGCGAAAGAACGAGAACGAAGGCTTGTGCATACACATGGTAGCCGGTGACCGGCTTCCGATAGATGAGGCGTGTCCAGCGGTTCTCGACCCGCCAGGTCGGCAGGCTTTCCGCCCACCCATGCCGGCCTTCGATCTGGATCTCCAGCAGCGCGAACAGGAGCGCTGACAGGCTAAGGAACGCGAAGAAGATCACGTGTTCCGCCATCGGCGTTCTCTCTATCCCGCCGGATGGAAAAGCACCCGGGTCAGGTCCAGGTTGTGCCGGATCCGCGCCGGGTCGGGGTAATCCCCGCGGGGATCGAAGTACACGAGCGGCACGTCCATTTCATAAAGGGATCCGTGACTGCGGTAGTCGGTCCCCAGCTGTTCGTCTTCGGTCGGCAGATCCCCGAAGACGGTGTCGGCGTCGGGCAGGACAACCAGGTCGCCGATTCGCGCCGGCATGAGTCTGAAGCGCGCCGCCGCGATTTCACGCGGGAGCACCTCCTCGACCCCTTCCAGATCTGCAATGATCTTCGACGCGCGCTCCGCCTGCCCCGGATGGTCGAGGTAGACGTACGAAACGCCGCCGAAACCGCGGTGATGCTTGATCAGCCGGTCCGCAATCGGCGAGACCGCGAACTTGAGCTTCAGCCCCCGGTTGGCGCAGGCCTTGGCGAGGTCCCAGCAGCGCGTCTTGTAGTTCATCCCGTGGTCGGCCGTGAGCAGGAATAGCGCATCGGGCGCCGCGGCGCGCAGGCGGCCGATGCAGTCGTCCAGCCCGGAGAGGTGGATCAGCGACTCAGGGTCTTCGGGCGGCCACATGTGCATGGGGAAGTCGGTGGTATGCACGTAAACGAGGCCGATGTGCGGCTGTTCGCTCAGGATCCAGCGCGCGACCTCACAGAGCCAGAAGTTGACCCCGGTCGAGTACATCCCCGGCGGAGGCCCGAAGCGTCGCACCACCTCATCCGCCGGTTCCTCGGCTGCGACGGCGAGCTCCAAACCGCCACCGAGGATCTTGGTCGTCTTGGCCTTGCAGGTGAGCAGCGCCG
The DNA here is from genome assembly GCA_035505475.1 of Vulcanimicrobiaceae bacterium. Lineage (GTDB taxonomy): Bacteria > Methylomirabilota > Methylomirabilia > Methylomirabilales > 2-02-FULL-66-22 > 2-02-FULL-66-22. Next base: position 577 of record DATJQT010000322.1, on the reverse strand, counting down.
ACCGGATCCCCCGGCTGCGCGCGCGCTCGAAAATGGTCGGTGCGCACAGGAAAGATGCATCCTCGAGAAACTCCGCCCGTCCCGTGCCCTCGTCGAAATACGAATTCGTGGTGACCCCGTGCTCGTCCGGCCAGCAGCCGCAGGCGATCGAGATGTTGTTGGCGTTGGTCAGCGAGGGAAAGATGCCGCAGCCGGGTTTGTACAGTCCGCTGCGCGCCATTTCCCCCAGGTTCGGCATCGCGCTACGTTCGAAATAGTCGATCCCGAACCCATCGATCATCAGCACCACGATCCGCCTGCCGTTCAACTCCCGCATACGACGTCAGCCCTCCGCTGTTTTGAAGCGCTTACCCTGCAGTGGGGTTGTTAGCCGCGCATTAGAATCCGGATAAACTTCCGCAATGGCGCGCCGGCGGGCCGGACCGAACCGAAAGCAGCAATCAGCAAAAATGTAACTTCCCGAAACGCAATGTAGCAATTCCCAGCTGCGAATTCGCCGGTCCGAAACCGGTGTTCGCAATCTAAACAAATTTTAACCGGCCGCGCATCTTTCCCTCACACCACACCTGCAAAGTCC
>DATJQT010000321.1:0-9841 GCA_035505475.1 Vulcanimicrobiaceae bacterium | reverse complement strand
GCCACGCGGACAATCCCGGTCACCTGGGCGTGCACCGGGGCGATCGCATTCCTGACGGCGTCGTATCTGTCTAATACCTCCTGGCTGCCCTCGAAGAACTTTTCCCCTTCCGGCGTAAGCATGAACGGCCGCTTGCTGCGGTCGATCAGCTGCACCCTCAGTTCCGCCTCCAATTGCTGGACCGCCTGACTGGCTGCGGACTGCGACACCTGATTCAGGGCCGCACCCTGCGAGAAGCTGTGCAGCCGGACGATGTCGCAGTAGAGTTTTAGCGTCTCGAGATTCATGATGGCGGATCGCCTGTGCCAGGGTTTCCTGGATTATGGTCTAGTCACCGCCGATTCGCAAAAAGGTTTTGCGCAGCCGAGTGGCCGAAGAGCGGGGCTCAGGAGAAAGCGGGCGAGAAGAGCCGGGTTCCGGGGGGCCGCCTCATCTCACGGTTTTGGCTTCTGCATCAGCCCCGATACACGGAAATTCGACTGATAGTTGAAGATGTCCTGCATGCGTCGCCCGGCCCGCCGCGCAACTTCACCCGCGAGGCACCCACTCCGGTTCCTGTGCAGGGCTCCCACGCCCTCGTGTTCGATCCGGGGTGCGGCGTGCCACTTAAATAAGTAACACTAATGAAAAGTATATTATAGTTTCCCAAGGACTTATCTTGACGACATTCGTTTCGACTGAGACACTTCGAGACACGCGGGAGCTCCCGTTATTGATTATTCGCGGCAGTTCCGAGGTAATGTCAGTCGGAGGGCATGCGGTCGTGGAAGATAGGCAAAGTCTTGATCCGGGATTTCCTCCGCAGCGGGGCCTCTACGATCCTGCCTACGAGCACGATAGCTGCGGGGTGGGGTTCGTGGTGGACATCGCGGGCCGCAAGTCGCACGCGATCGTGGCCCAGGCGCTGACCGTTCTGAAGAATCTGCTGCACCGGGGCGCCTGCGGATGCGAAGCGAACACGGGGGACGGGGCCGGCATCCTGCTGCAGATCCCGGATGCGTTCTTCCGGCGCGAATGTGCCCGGTTGGGAATCTTCCTGCCCAAACCCAAGCACTATGCGGTCGGCATGGTGTGTCTGCCCCGGGACCACAAGGAACGCGTGGACTGCCAGTCGCTGTTCGACCGGATCGTCCGGGAAGAGGGGTTGGTCCCGCTGGGTTGGCGCGACGTCCGCACGGATAATTCCATCATCGGCGACTCGGCCAAGCGCGGCGAGCCGATGTTCCGGCAGATCTTCATCGGACGTGGCGGCTCGATCCGGGATACGGCGCATTTCGAGCAGACGCTCTACTTGGTCCGGCGCCGGGTCGAGAAGGGCGTCTTGACGAGCGGGCTCACGCAGCGGCGGATGTTCTATGTCGGGAGCCTGTCCGCGAGCACGATCGTCTACAAGGGGATGCTGTCCGCCGACCAGATGGAGACCTACTTTCCGGACATCACGGACAAGGCGGTGGACAGTGCGATCGCGCTGGTCCATCAACGCTTCAGCACGAATACGTTCCCGACGTGGTCCTTGGCGCATCCCTTCCGTTATCTGGCCCACAACGGCGAGATCAACACGCTGCGGGGTAACATCAACTGGATGCGGGCCCGCGAGCGGTTGTTCGAGACGCCGCTCTATGGCGAGCGCATCCGCGACCTGCTGCCGATCATTCAGGAGGGCGGCAGCGACTCCGCCATGCTCGATAATGCGCTCGAGCTCCTGGTGATGACCGGCCGCTCGCTACCGCACGCCGTGATGATGCTGATCCCGGAGGCGTGGAGTGGCCACGAATCCATGAGCCCCGAGAAGCGCGCCTTCTACGAATACCATTCCTGCCTGATGGAGCCGTGGGACGGCCCGGCGTCGGTCGCCTTCACGGATGGCACGGTGGTGGGGGCCGTGCTGGACAGAAACGGCCTGCGTCCGTCGCGCTACTACGTGACTAAGGGCGGTCTGGTGATCATGGCCTCGGAAGTCGGTGTCCTGGACATCCCGCCCGAAGAGATCCTGCTGAAAGAGCGGCTGCACCCCGGCCGGATGTTCCTGGTGGACACGGTCGAGGGCCGGATCGTGGACGATGCCGAATTGAAGGCGAGGATCGCCGCCGAGCAGCCGTACGCCACCTGGCTGAAACAGCACATGGTGTCCATCGGCGAGCTGCCGAAGGCCGCCGTGCATGCCCCGGACCACGACACCGTGCTGCGGCGGCAGCAGGTCTTCGGGTACACGCACGAGGATCTCCGCATCCTCATGGCGCCGATGGCGACGCGGGGCGAAGAGCCGGTCGGCTCGATGGGGACGGACACGGCGCTCGCTGTGCTCTCGGATCGGCCGCGGATGCTGTACGACTACTTCAAGCAGCTCTTTGCCCAGGTGACGAACCCGCCGCTGGATGCGATCCGGGAAGAACTGGTCACGTCCATGGCCAGCACGATCGGCCCCGAGCGGAACCTCCTCAAGGCCGAGCCAGAAAGCTGCCATCAAATCGCCATCCCGTACCCGATCTTGAGCAACGAGGAAACCGCCAAGCTCAAAGAGATCACCAGCCGCGGGTTCCGATCCATCACACTGCCCATGCTCTTCCCGGTCGCCGAGGGCGCGGCGGGGTTGCGCAAGGCCCTGGACGACCTGTGTCGGAAGGTGGCCCAGGCGATCGAGCGTGGCTACACGATCATCGTGCTGTCGGACCGCGGCGTGGACCTGGAGCATGCGCCGATTCCCGCGCTGCTTGCGACGGCCGGCGTGCACCACAACCTGATCCGGCGCGGCGCTCGCACCAAGGTCGGCCTACTGATCGAAACCGGCGAAGCGCGCGAGGTGCACCACTGCGCGCTCTTGATGGGATACGGTGCGGGGGCAATTAATCCGTATCTCGCGTTCGAGACGCTGGACGATATGCGGCGGCAGGGCATGCTGCCGCCTGACTTCACGCATGAGAAGGCGATCATCAACTACATCAAGGCGCTGAACAAGGGGATCCTGAAGGTGATGTCGAAGATGGGGATCTCCACGATTGCGAGCTACTGCGGCGCCCAAATCTTCGAAGCGGTCGGTCTGGACGAGGAGTTCGTCAACGAATACTTCACCTGGACGGCCTCGCGGGTGGGCGGCGTAGGCCTGGACGTCATCGCAGAGGAGTGCCAGCGACGCCATCGGCGCGGCTTCCCGGACCGGCTGATCGGATCGACCGATCTGGACTGGGGCGGTGAGTACCAATGGCGGCGAGACGGCGAGTACCACCTCTTCAATCCGGACACCATCGCCAAGCTTCAGTTCGCCACGCGGACCAATCAGTATGCGGTTTTCAAGGACTATACCGGGCTGGTCAACAACCAGAGCGCGAAGCTGGCCACGCTGCGCGGCCTGCTCGAGTTCAAGCCGGGGCAGCCGATTCCTCTCGAAGAGGTGGAGCCGGTCGAGCGTATCGTCAAGCGCTTCGCGACTGGCGCGATGTCGTACGGCTCGATCAGCCAGGAGGCGCACGAAACCCTGGCGGTCGCAATGAACCGCCTTGGCGGGCGGAGCAACACCGGCGAGGGCGGCGAGGATCCCATCCGCTTTCTGCGGGACCCCAACGGCGACTGGCGGCGGAGCGCGGTAAAGCAGGTGGCCTCGGGCCGGTTCGGCGTGACCAGCGAGTACCTCGTCAACGCCGAAGAGCTGCAGATCAAGATGGCGCAGGGGGCGAAGCCGGGCGAGGGCGGCCAGCTGCCCGGCCACAAAGTGTACCCCTGGATCGCCAAGGTGCGGCACTCGACGCCGGGCGTCCAGCTCATCTCGCCGCCGCCGCACCACGACATCTATTCGATCGAGGACCTGGCCCAGCTCATCTATGACCTGAAGAACGGCAATCCCGAGGCGCGGGTCAGCGTCAAGCTGGTGGCGGAGGTCGGGGTCGGTACCGTTGCTGCCGGCGTCTCGAAGGCGCACGCCGATGTGGTCCTGATCAGCGGCCATGACGGCGGGACCGGGGCCTCGCCGCTCACCAGCATCAAGCACTCCGGAATCCCGTGGGAGCTGGGGCTGGCGGAGACGCAGCAGGTCCTGGTGCAGAACAATTTGCGCGACCGGATCATCGTGCAGACCGACGGGCAGCTCAAGACCGGACGGGACGTCGTGATCGCCGCCCTGCTCGGCGCCGAAGAGTTCGGCTTCGCGACCGCGCCGCTCGTCGTGATGGGCTGCGTGATGATGCGGGCCTGCCATCTCAACACCTGCCCAGTCGGCGTGGCGACGCAGGACCCTGAGCTTCGCAAGCGCTTCACCGGTAAACCCGAGTACGTCGAGACGTTCTTCCGTTTCATCGCCCAAGAAGTGCGCGAGCTGATGGCGCAGCTCGGGTTCCGGACCATGGACGAGATGGTCGGCCGGGTGGATTGCCTCGACATGCGCGGCGCGATCGCACACTGGAAGGCGTGTGGACTCGACTTTTCAAAGATCTTGCACCGGCCCGAAGCGGGACCGGGCGTCGCGATCCGCAAAGTGAAGCCGCAGGAGCACGGGTTAGAGCAGGCGCTCGACCACATGCTCATTGCAGGCTGCCATGACGCACTGGAACACGGGACACCGGTCGCGCTGGACCTGCCGATCCGCAACGTGAACCGGACGGTCGGCACGATGCTGGGCGCGCGACTCAGCAAGAAATACGGCGGTCGGGGACTCCCGGATGACACGATCCGGATCCGGTTCACCGGGTCCGCCGGCCAGAGCTTCGGTGCGTTCCTGCCGCGGGGGATCACGCTCCGCCTCGAAGGCGACGCCAATGACTATTTCGGCAAGGGCCTGTCCGGCGGGAAGCTGATCGCGCTGCCTCCGGCAACAGCCACGTTCGTGCCGGAAGAGAACATCTTGGTTGGAAACGTGGCGCTCTATGGCGCGACCGGTGGTGAGGTCTTCCTGCGGGGTGTGGCTGGCGAGCGCTTTGCCGTCCGCAATAGCGGCGCCGTTGCCGTGGTGGAAGGCGTTGGTGACCACGGCTGCGAGTACATGACCGGGGGTCGCGTCATCGTCCTGGGCGAGACGGGGCGAAACTTCGCGGCCGGCATGAGCGGCGGGATCGCCTACGTGCTCGATAGCGGCGGGGATTTTGCCCGGCGCTGCAACACGGCGATGGTGGACCTGGAACACGCGACGGACGCCGACGCCACGTTTCTGCGCGACGTGATCCTGCGCCACGCGCGTTACACCGAGAGTGCGCGCGCCGAGAAGGTCCTCTCGAACTGGGAGGCATTCGTCGGCCGCTTCGTCAAAATCATGCCGCGCGATTACCGGCGCGTGATCGCCGCCCAAGAGCGCGCTCAGGCCGAAGGGCGCGAACCGCTCTGGGCGGAATTGCTGGGAGTGAAAGATGGGTAAGCCGACGGGGTTTCTCGAGATCGAGCGCGAGGTGGCGCCGAACCGCTCAGTCGAGGAGCGGCTCAAGGATTATCGGGAGATCTACTTGGATGTGCCGGACGAGAAACTCCGGGCGCAGGGCGCCCGCTGCATGGATTGCGGCGTGCCGTTCTGCCACTCGGGCTGCCCGCTCGGCAATATCATTCCCGACTGGAACGACCTCGTGTACCGGAACCGCTGGCGCGAGGCACTGGTGCGATTACATGCGACGAACAATTTTCCGGAGTTCACCGGACGCCTGTGCCCGGCGCCCTGCGAAGGGTCCTGCGTCCTCGGGATCAACGCGAAGCCGGTCACGATCAAGCAGATCGAGCTGGCGATCGTCGAGCACGGGTTTGAGCAGGGCTGGATCGCACCCGAGCCGCCCATCTCGCGGACGGGGCAAAGGGTGGCGGTGGTGGGCTCGGGGCCGGCCGGCCTAGCCGCGGCGCAACAACTGAATCGCGCCGGCCACCTGGTCACGGTCTTCGAACGCGCCGACCGGATCGGCGGACTACTGCGCTACGGCATCCCGGAATTCAAGATGGAAAAGCGCATCCTGGACCGCCGGCTCAAGCTGATGGCGGCGGAAGGGATCACGTTCCGCGCCAGAGCCAATGTTGGCGAGAACGTTCCGGTGGACGAGGTGCGCCGCTCTTTCGATGCACTGCTCCTGACCGGGGGCGCCACATTGCCGCGCGATCTCAAGGTGCCCGGGCGCGAGCTGGACGGGATTTACTTCGCGATGGAATACCTGCCGCTCCAGAACCGGCGCTGTGAGGGCGAGGCCGTTCCTCCGGAACGGTTCATCTCTGCAGAAGGGAAGCGCGTCGTGATCATTGGCGGCGGGGACACCGGCGCCGACTGCCTGGGCACGGCGCATCGGCAGGGCGCCCGGTCGGTGCACCAGTTCGAGTTGCTCCCCGCGCCGCCGCAGGAGCGAGCCTGGGACAACCCCTGGCCGCTCTGGCCCAACATCTTCCGGACTTCGTCCGCCCACGAAGAGGGAGGCGCCCGCGAATTCTGCATCTCGACCAAGTGCTTCTGCGGCAGCAACGGCCGGGTGACGGGATTGCGCGGCGTCCGGGTCGAGTTTCATTCCGACGGCAAGGGCGGCCAGAGCATGCGCGAGGTGCCGGGCAGCGAGTTCGAGCTGGACGCTGACCTGGTGCTGCTGGCGATGGGATTCCTGGGGCCTGAGAAGACGGGAATGCTCGCGCAGCTCGGCGTCACACTCGGGCCGCGCGGCAATGTGGCGGTCAACGACGACAAGATGACCGCCATCCCCGGCGTGTTCGCGGCCGGCGACATGGCGCGTGGTCAGTCGCTCGTGGTCTGGGCGATCTGGGAAGGGCGTCAGGCCGCCAAGGGGATTGACCGGTTTCTGATGGGATCGACGAATTTGCGATAGGGTTCACTCGCAGGCTCCGCGCTTGCGCATTCCGAATATCCGGCCTAGAGTGAGATCGTTTCAAGCCCGCGTGCCTTGTGAGCGCGGGCTTTGCTTTGGCGAGGATTGCACCGCAATGGCCGAAACGGCTGACATCGTCATCATCGGCGCCGGCATCATCGGCTGCAGCATTGCCTACCACCTCTCGCTCCTCGGCAACGCGCGCGTCACGGTGGTCGAGCAGGATCTGATCTGCTCCGGTTCGACCGGCCGGTCGGCCGGAGGCATCCGCCAGCAATTCGGGACCGAATTGAACATTCGCCTATCCCAAGAGAGCGTGCGCATGTTCGAGCGCATGCCGGAGGAACTCGGTACGGATCCAGGGTTCCGGAGGATCGGGTATCTATTCCTTGCCTCCTCGGACGCCGAGATGCGGATGTTCCAGAGGAATGTCGCGCTGCAGCGGCGGATGGGCGTGCCGGTGCAGATCGTCTCCGTCGAAGAGATCCAGCGCATCGTTCCGTACCTCCGGCTCGATGGCATTGTGGGCGGCACCCATTGCGCTGCGGACGGCTACGCGGCCCCGTATGAGGTCACGATGGGGTATGCCGCGCAGGCACGCCGCCGCGGGGTGAAGATTCATGAACAACGCGGCGTGACCGGCATTCTGAAAAACGAGCACACGGTGCAGGGAGTCATGACCTCGGTTGGGCCGATCCATGCGCCGATCGTGGTCAACGCGGCGGGTCCTGCGGCTGGCCGGATCGGCGACATGGCCGGGGTTCCTGTTCCGATCAAGCCGTACCGCCGACAACTGTTCACCACGCATCCGCTACCTGCGTTTGCTTCCGAGCCGCCGCTCACCGTGGATTACCATCGGAACTGGTATTTCCGCGGCGAGCTGGGCGGGTGCCTGTTCTCGGGACCGAAGGACGAGCAGAGCACGTTCGATACAAACGTGAACTGGGAACACTTGGCGGAAAGTGTCGAGCAGGCGGTGGTGCGCCTGCCGCTCCTCGCCGACGCCGAGATCCACCGCGGATGGGCCGGCCTCTACGAAATCACACCCGACAGTAATGCCATCCTTGGCCCCGTGCCGGAGCTGGCGGGGTTCTTCGTTGCGGGTGGCCATAGCGGTCACGGATTCCAGCACGGACCGATGACGGGTAAGCTGATGGCCGAGATGATCCTGACCGGACGCACCAGCATCGATGTCGCCTCTTTGAGCATCCAGCGGTTCCGGGCCGGCACGTCGGTCCTCGAGCCCATGACCATGCACCAAGCGTGAACTTAGCTGGGAGACTTCAGCATGAGCGCGGACGCAGGCCAGGCGAAACTCATAATCGGTGCCAGTGAATCCAATGCGAATTTGTATTATGCGACCGCGTTCCTGGCTCCAGATCCGTTTGTGTTCGTCTGGGGGCAGGAAGGGAAGACACTGCTCATGTCCGATCTCGAGGTGGACCGTGCGCGGTCGCAGGCGAAAGTGGATGCGGTCCTGCCCATTCGGATCTATGAGGAGCGAGCCAAGGCGGCCGGCATCGAACGACCCACGACCGCGGACAGCGTCGCCTGCTTTCTACAGGAGCGCGGCATCACCAGGGCCGTCGTGCCCGGCGCGTTTCCGCTCGAGCACGGGGATGCACTTCGCGCGAAAGGGATTGGCGTCGAGACACGGCGCGAGCCCTTTTTCGAGCAACGCCTGACCAAATCGCCTGCCGAGGTCGAGGCAATCGTCAATGCCATTCGGAAGACCGAGGCGGCGCTGGAAGAGGCGATTGCTGCCATCCGGAAATCGCGCGTGGTCGGTGGTGTGCTGCATTGGAAAGGGGAGCCGCTCACGTCGGAACGAGTGCAGCGGCTGATCGCCCGAGCGCTGCTGGACGAAGGGCTGCTTGCCCAGCACACGATCGTGTCTTGCGGCGATGGGGCTTGCGATCCGCACAACGAAGGCCAGGGGCCGCTGTATGCTAACCAGACGATCATCCTGGACGTCTTCCCGCAGGACATGGCGAGCCGGTATTTCGCCGACATCACGCGCACCGTGGTCAAGGGACGGGCATCGAACGAGGTCCGGGCGCTATACGAAGCTGTCCTGGCAGGACAAGAGCGCGCGTTTGCGCTGCTGCGGGCGGGGGTGGACGGGGCGACCGTGCACGCAGAAGTCCAGGCTGTGTTCGACGCGCGGGGGTACAGGACGGGCGAGGTGAACGGACGCATGCAGGGGTTCTTCCACGGGACCGGTCATGGCCTGGGGCTGGAAATCCACGAACTGCCCCGCGTCGCGAAGCTACCGATCGTGCTCCAGACGGGAAATGTTGTCACGGTCGAGCCCGGGTTGTATTATCCCGGCCTCGGGGGAGTTCGCATCGAAGATGTCGCGGTCATTACCGATACCGGTTGCACAAATCTCACCACATTTCCCAAGGTCCTGGAGGTCTGAGATGACGGATCTGCGCTACCGCACCTTTCGGATGAAGACCTACGCCCGGATGTGCCCCGCCACCCTGGCCCCCGCGGATCGTGAGGAATTCGTGCACCTGCTCGATCGTCTGGACGAGGACGGCATGGAGCAATTCTTCCGCCGTTTCCCGCTCGATGCCCATCTCAGCAAGCTCCTCGGGATCCTGAAGGAGGCCCGCGACATCGGCGACCGGCTCAACGTGCTGGACCGGACGCTCCCTGCGCTGCCTCATATTGAAATATCCGAGTGCTACAACCGCCTGCGCACCCTCGGGGAGCAGGTCGGAGACCTGGAGGCAGTCGGTATTCTGAAATAGCCCCGCCGTTTCCTCTCCCGAGCTCAGCGCCGGATGGTGAAAGCTTAATCAGTGCCGACCGCGTAAGATCCAACGCCACCCCCCTTTCTTATCTGGCAGGATTGTTCCGATGTGGATGAGAGCAAAGGGTTTGCGGCTCCCGAGATAGCCGCGACGCCCTGCGGGATGCGCTGACGCTGCCCGGACTCTGACGTTGACGTGCACGTCAAGTCTGGCTATAATGAGCCGTCAATCAGGATAGAAACGATAAACATTGGTCAAATGGACAAGGCAAACGGAACTTCCAAGCAATTGATGCAAATCGGCGATTTGGCC
>DATJQT010000320.1:0-9068 GCA_035505475.1 Vulcanimicrobiaceae bacterium | reverse complement strand
GGTAGGCCGACTCCACCACCTCATAGACTGTGGCATCGGTGAGCGCCGTCGCGAAGAGCAGCGAGGCGTAGCAGATCTTGGCCCAGAGATAGCCCCAGATGTTCTCAGTGACGGCGGACGGCATCACGACACCGAGTAACGCCGCCAATGCATGCAGGCGCGGGGTCAGGCGTCCGTCCAGCTCGCCAAGGCGAAAGCTGCCGTCCCCGCCGAAATGGATGCGGCCCGGCGCGATCCAGTCCGAGGCCCAGTTCACGAAGCACCCGACGGTCCGCTGCGGGCCGATTCGCTCGGCCAAGAGCTCCTCGTTCAATCCATTCTGGAGCGAGACGACGGTCGAACCCGGGCCCAAATGCGGCATCATCTGTTCGATGGCTTGCGGCGTGGCGAGCGACTTGACGGCGAGGAGAACCAGATCCAAAGGCCCAGCAACCTGGGAGGGCAGCGCGGCGCGCACCGGGACGTGCCAGCCCCCATGCACATCATCGACTGTGAGGCCGGCCATGTTCAGGGCAGCAACGTGTTCGGCGTTGCTGTCCACGAGCAAGATGTCCTGACCGGCGCGGGTGAGGGCGCCTCCGGTGATGCCGCCGATCGCGCCGGCCCCCCAGACAGTAATAGGCATGCTGGCCTCGAAAAAACATCCCCCGAGGCGGTGCCTCGGGGGAGTGAACGATGACTACTTCTTTTTCGTCTTCGCGCTGGCCGGCTTCGCCTTTGCCATCGGCTTCTTGGAACCACATCCACAGGCCATTGTCGTCCCTCCTTGTGCGTGTTGCCCCAACACAGACCCACCTAGGCCGACCCCATGTCGGTTGGGGCGGGAGTATACTTGAAAAACGGCGGGTTGGCCAGATGCGACAGCGTCCGGATGCCCTCCCCCGGAGGGCTTTGGGCCTCTCGGCATTGCGTTGTTCGCATTACTCTGCTCTGGTACACTATGCCTTTATCACTCGCCACGGAGCGGCGATGCGCGAACTCGGCCCCATGATGGACCAATGGGGGTACATCCTGATTGCCGCCGTGGTCATCCTTGGCAATGTGGGGGTCCCCGTCCCCGAGGAGACTGTGCTCTTCCTGGCCGGGTATCTCGTCCTCGAGGGGAAACTTCGGTTTTCGTATGTCGTGCTGGTCGGCACCTTCAGCGCCATCGCGGGTGATAACCTGGGGTATTGGTTCGGCAGGGAATTCGGTCGGAAAGCCCTCGAGCGGTACGAGCGCTGGATCTTCGTCAGCACCAAGCAGCTCGACAATGTCCAGGGGCTAATCACACGCTACGGGCCGCTTGCAGTGTTCGGCGCGCGGTTCGTCCCGGGCGTCAGGTTTCTAGCCGGGCCGGTGGCGGGCATCGTCGGCCTTTCTCCGCTGAAGTTCATTGTTGCTAACGTTTTGGGCGCCTCCATCTACGTGCCGCTCGTGGTCAGCGCGGGTTATGGTCTGACGTACGGCATCAAGGACTACGTCCTCCGTTTCGAGGCAATGATCGGGCACATCGAACGCTATCTGCCGCTCCTGGCCCTGGTCCTCACGCTCATATTTCTCGTCTGGAGACGATGGCGGATCACCCACGAAAAATGACAGGATTATTCCGCAGATCCGTACCTGAGTCTGCCGAGAACGAAGCGATCTCCGCACAGGGCGTCATCAAGCGCTATGGCTCGCTGACGGCCGTGGACGGTGTGGACTTGAGCATCCGGTCGGGCGAATGCTTCGGCCTCTTGGGGCCGAACGGCGCCGGGAAGACGAGCCTCGTCCGCATGATTCACGCGGGGTCGCCGCCCAGTGCCGGCCGCCTCGCGGTCCTCGGCATCCGCGTGGATCGCGACCCCGCCGGCGTCAAACAACGGTTAGGTGTGGTGCCGCAAGAAGAAAATCTGGATCCCGAATTGAGTGCACTCGAAAACCTGTTGGTCTTTGCCCGCTATCACGATCTGCCCAAGCGGGTGGCCCTGCCCCGCGCCGAAACACTGCTCGAGTTCATGTCGCTGTCCGGCCGGGCCAGCAGCCCGATCGCCGAGCTGTCAGGCGGCATGAAACGCCGCTTGCTGATCGCCCGCGCCCTGCTCCACGCGCCCCCCGTTCTCCTGCTGGACGAGCCGACAACCGGTCTCGACCCGCAGGCCCGCCACCTCGTCTGGCAGCGCCTCCGTCGACTCAAGGCGGACGGCGTCACGCAAGTCTTGACCACGCATTACCTCGAAGAAGCGGCGCAGCTCTGCGACCGGATTGCCTTGATGGACGGCGGCAAGATCTTGCGGCAAGGGCCGCCGGCAGACCTGGTCCGGAGCGAAATCGGTGAGGAAGTCATCGAACTGCGCGGAGACGAGACGCTGAGCGCGCGACTGCAGCCACTCCTCGACGGACGAGTTCGCCGCTGCGATCGGGCCGGCGATACGATCTATCTGTACTGTACCGACGCCCGCGCGTTGTTGCCCCGTATCGCCGCCCTGCAGCCCAGCTACATGTGGCACCGTCCTGCGGGCCTGGAAGACCTCTTCTTGAAGCTGACGGGCCGCTCACTCCGCGAATAAGGACCCGAACCATGGCACGTTACCCAACTTGGCACGCGGTGCGCGTCTGGCAGCGCAACTTTGACGTGTTTCGGAAGCATTCACTGCCCACCCTCTTGGGGCCGAGCGTGGGCGAGCCGCTCCTGTACCTCTTGGGGCTCGGGTATGGCCTCGGCACGCTTGTGGGCCAGGTCGGCGGCATCCCCTATGTCGAATTTGTGGCGCCGGGTATGGTCGTCTCGTCCGCAATGTTCGCCGCCGCGTACGAGTGCACGTACCAGGCGCACGTGCGCATGGTTCATCAGAAGACGTATGAGGCAATCCTGACCACCCCGCTCTCGCTGGAAGACATTGTCGCGGGTGACGTCCTTTGGGGCACAAGCAAGGGCGTCTTCAACGGCAGCATCGTGCTGGTGATCGCCGCCTTGCTCGGCCTCGTCAAGTCGCCATGGATGCTCGCCGTCCCGCTCGTGTTGGCGCTGCTCGCTTGGCTGTTCGCTGCCCTGTCATTGGCGGTCGCCGCCCTGGCGCGGAGCTTTGAATTCTTCAATTACTACCTGACGCTCTTCATTACGCCGATGTTCCTGTTTTGTGGGGTGTTCTTTCCGTTGAGCGCGCTGCCGCCCTGGATGCATGCGGTCGCGAAAGTACTCCCGGTGACGCTAGCCGTGAATGCCGTCCGTGTGCTCATGCAAGGCCATGGAGGTGTCGGCGTCATGCTTCCCCTGCTGTCCCTGATCCCCTTGGCGCTCGGTGCATTCGTCGTCGCCGTTCTGGCGGTGCGGCGCAGACTGATTCACTGACTGTTTCCGCGGGACTCGGAACGTAAGATTCTTGACAGGATTTGGCACTTGAGTTAACCATGTCTCCCAGCTTTCCGGCTACTTCACACCCTCAAGGAGACCCGTGATGCTCTGGTACCTCGGCTACATGGTGCTGTTCGTGGACAACTTCGAGCAGATGATGGAATTCTACAGCAAGAAAGTGGGCTTGCCGGTCCGGCTGCGGGCGGACGGATATGCCGAATTCGCCGTCGAGGGATCAAAATTTGCGCTGCTGACACGGACGCGCGCAGCCGAGTTGGTCGGCCAGAAACATGCAGGCCGGCCCGCACCCGGTGCCCACGATTCGGCAGTGACCATCTTGGTGGACGACGTGGACAAGGTGTATCGCGACCTCTCGGGCCGCGGCGTGCAGTTCGTCGGTGGGCCCGCCGACCGCCTCTGGGGACAGCGAACCGCCTACTTCTGCGATCCCGAGGGGCACCTCATCGAAATCGGCACCAATCTCCCGCGGGCCGAGCGACCTGGCGTCTAGCCGCGGAAACCCGATGCCGCTCGTTCGCGCAGACGGCTTGACCGCCCTGCTCACCCAGGCGTTTCAGCGTATGGGCGCCCGCCCGGATGACGCAGGGCTGGTCGCCGCCTCCCTGGTCAAGTCCAACCTGTCCGACTATCCGTCTCATGGCGTGTACCGGGTCGAGCAGTATTACGAATGGTGGCGGCAGGGGCTGATCAACACCAAGGCCCGACCGGTAATTGCCGAGGAGCGCGGCTTTGCGGTGCAGGTGGACGGGAATCAGGCATTCGGGCAGGTCGTGGCCAATTTTGCCGTCCAGACCGCGCTGCGCAAGGCCCGGAGTACCGGCATTGCAATCGTCACCGCCCGAAGCTGCAACCATATCGGCCGGCTGGCGGACTATGCCGAGCAGTTGAAGGAGGCGCGCCTGATCGGGATCGTGATGGCCAACGATTCCGGCGCCGGGCAAGTGGTCGCGCCGTGGGGCGGCATCGACGGTCGCCTCTCAACCAACCCGATCGCGATCGGAATTCCCGGCGAGCAATCCGGCATCCTTTTCGACTTCTCGACCAGCGCCGCTGCCGCCGGAAAAGTGAAACAACTCCTCCTCGAAAACCGCCCAGCCCCCGATGGCTGGCTGATCGATGCCAGCGGCACGCCGACCCGGGAACCGGCCGCACTGTTTCGTCAGCCGCGGGGATTCCTCCTCCCGGCCGGCGGCCATCGCGGCTACGCGCTCAGCCTGGTCGTCGAGGTGATGGCGGGCATCCTCTCCGGCGCCGGCTTTGCCGGTCCCCGGCCGGGGCCGGAAGAGATGAACGGCGTGTTCGTCCAGGCGTTGGATCCGGGCTGGTTCGTCCCTCCCGAGATGTTCTACGCCCAGGTGGATCAGCTCGGCAGGCATATAAAATCGTCCCGACCCATGCCCGGGGTCGGCCCCGTCCACATTCCGGGCGAGCGGGCCGAAGCCGTGGCCGCCCAGCGCAGGCGTGAGGGGATTCCGCTCGATACGACGACCTACGCCACCATCCAGAAGATCCTCCGCAGCCTGAGTCTGCCCGATACCCTCCCAGTCGTCTGACCTCGTGGGTCACAACCCGTATAGTGGTTGCAATTTCAAGCAGAGGTGTTCCAGGAGGAACGCGGGGCTAGGCGGCGTCCCCGTGATGCGTGCCACCAGGTCGGCCGCTCGGTAGCGCTGCCCCTGGCGATAAATCTTGTCGCGCAACCAGTGCTGCAGGGGACGGTACTCGCCGCGCCGGAAGCTCGCGGGCAGGTCGTCCAGCTCGCGCTGGGCCGTCGCGAAGAGCTGTGCCGCATACACGTTGCCTAGCGTGTAGGTCGGAAAATAGCCGAAGCTTCCCCCGCTCCAGTGAATATCCTGCAGACATCCTTGCGCATCGCTGGGCGGCACGATCCCGAGATTCCTCCGCATCCCCTCTGCCCAGGCCCCCGGCAGGTCGGCGACGGCCAGATCGCCCGTCACGAGCGCCTGCTCCAGTTCGAACCGGAGCAGAACGTGCAGGTTGTAGGTCGCTTCGTCCGCGTCCACGCGGATGAATGAGGGACGGACGTCATTCACGGCGAAGTAGAACGCCTCCAGGTCGACCCCGGTGAGTGCCTCCGGGAATGCCTGGGCCGCTTGGGGCAGCCAGTGTTCCCAGAACGGGCGACTCCGCGCGACGAAGTTCTCCCACATCCGCGACTGCGATTCATGAATGCCGAGCGAGACCGGTGCGCCGAGCGGCGTACCGTAATGTGTGGCCTCTAGCCCCTGATCGTACAACCCGTGGCCGGTCTCGTGCACGATGCTGAAGAACGCGTCCCCGAAATCCTGCGGATTGTACCGGGTCGTAAGGCGTGTGTCGCCGGGGCCGATGCCGCTGCAGAATGGGTGCGTCGTCGGGTCGAGGCGGCCCCCCTCGAAATCGAAGCCGAAGGCGGCTGCAACGCTGCGGCCGAACGCCTCCTGGGCTGCCACCGGATACGAGCGCTGTAACAGCGTCGCGTCCGGCTGCCGACCCGACGCGGCGATGCGCCCGACCAAATCCCGGAGCGCCGGCGCTAGCGCATTGAACAGCGTCGCGAGACTCGCCGCCGTTGCGCCCGGCTCGTACTCGTCCAGGAGCACATCATAGACCGGCCCGCCGCCGATCGCTGCCGCCTCCTCTCGCTTGAGCCGAATAATCTTGTCCAGCCATGGCCGGAACTGCGCGAAGTCCGATGCCTTGCGGGCAGCGATCCACACGTCCTGCGCTTGCGCCGTCGTCCGCGCAATCTCTTCGACCAGAGCCCCGGGGACACGCGTTGCCCGATCGTAGAGGTGGCGGATCTCGCGCAGGTTGACGGCGGGATCCGCCTCGTTGGCAATCGGACTCGCCTCGGCCGCTGCCAAGCAGTCCCCCAGCTCCGCTGACGTGAACTGCGCGTGGGCCAACCCAGCCAGCAACGCCAGCTGCTCTGCCCGGTGCGCGGTGCCCTTGGGCGGCATATACGTCTGCTGGTCCCATCCCAGCACGGAGCCGCAGGAATGCAGCAGCATGAACGTCCGCACGCGGCGGATCAGTTCCTCATAGGGCGGTGCCGTCCCTGCCATAGCGAATCCTTCCTATTCGCGGAGACACCACGGCCCCTCCGCCATGAACTACTACGGAGGGGCCGGGCACTGCCGGATGTCTGTCTATTTCTTCCCGTCGGTCTCGAACCGGTCTTTGTACACCTTGTTCAACCCTTCGATCCCGTCAATGTGTTTGATCGTGCTCCAGGTGGCGCGAGCGGCACCGCGCATGGCGTAGTACAAGGTCTCCATGAGCTCGTCCTCGCTCGCCCCGGCTTGCTTCGCGGCCGCGAAGCGCGCCGGCACTCAGCTGGTACAGCCGGCGGCGGCCATCGCCGCCAGCGCCACGAGCTGCGTGGTCTTGGGATCGAGCGCCCCTTCCCGGTAAAACACCCCCGCAAACTCTTTCATGGCACCCATACGCACCTCCGTGTGAGAGATCCGCGCCCTTACTTGCGATACAGCAGGCGCGGCACGACCAGGGTCAGATCGGGCCAGAAGGCCACGACCCCGAGCATCAGGACCATCACGGCCAAGAGCGGGACGAGCGGCTTGATGACGCGGTCGAGCGGCACCTTGGAGATGCTGCACGCGACGTACAGGCAGGTTCCGACCGGCGGCGTCACGTAACCGATGCCCAGATTGGCAATGATCATGATGCCGAACCGCTCCACCATCGGAATCTGCGCTGGCGCCCAGTCTCCTTTTGCGTAGGCCTCCGCACGATGACGTGACCTTGGGGAGAATATCAACGTTGGTCTACGCAGGCAAGAAAATCGCCGATATCCGGCGCGGAGGCGGTATGCCAAGCCGGAATTGGCTGGGGTAAACACGATGACAAATGGGGCAATATACGGTAACAAAGAGGATTGTTTTAGTCCCGTTCGCCTTGTAGGATTTTTCGTTCGCATTTTTGTTCGACAATGCTTCTCCTACCACCGCCACCACCAGAAGGAGTGAAACGATGTCCAAGCAAACCTGTCAGCACGAGGGTGTGTCGCGGCGTGGTTTTCTGCATCTGACCTGCGGATGCGCACTGGCCGCGGCGACGTTCGGCAAGGCGTACGCGAACACCGATCCCATCATGGTCGCCCAAGCGACCGGCGCTGCCGCGAGCGGGAAGCTCCGGGCCACGTACCTCGGCCATTCCGCGTACCGGCTGGTCACGCCGGGCGGAAAGACGATCTATGTCGATCCGTGGCTTAGTAACCCCAAAGCGCCGGCCGATGCCAAGCAAGTCAGCTCCGCCGATCTCATCATGGTCAGCCACGCGCACGCCGACCACCTTGGCGAGACGGTCGAGATCGCAAAGAAGACCAATGCGCGGGTTCTGGCGATTGTCGATCTCGCGCGGTATCTCGGCACCCAGGGCATTGCTGCTGACAAATTAGTGGGCATGGGTCTGGGGGGTACGGCCATCGCCATTCCGGGTGACCCGCTGAAGGTAATGATGATCCGAGCCGATCATAGCTCCACCGTATTTTACACGGACCCCCAGACAAAGGTCAGCACGGTAATCTCAGGTGGCCAGCCTGCTGGCTTCATCCTGCAGCTGGAAAATGGATTCCGCCTTCTCCACGCGGGGGATACTGCGCTCTACACTGACATGCAGTTCTTTGGACAGCGCTACAAGCCGGACGTAGCCATGCTTCCCATCGGTGATTTCTTCACCATGGGTCCTGAGGATGCCGCCCTTGCAGCCAAGATGTGGGGCGTCAAGGCGGTCATCCCGATACACTACGGCACGTTCCCGTTGCTCACGGGCACCGTCGAGGCGTTCCGCAAAGCACTTGACCCACAAATCACGCTGATCGCGCCTGCCCCAGGCGACACGGTCGAGCTGTGACGGCGGAGGATCCCATGCGCAGCGACAACGACAACTGGCTTTCGAACGCGCGTGAAGGCATGTCCCGCCGGCAGTTTTTGGCCGCCGCGAGCTCCACCCGCGTGACCCTGGCAGGATTTGCGATCGCCTCAAACCCGGTTGCTGGAGAGGTGATCACGACTGCGACAACCGGCCTTAATGCCGCGGACGGGACGGTGATGGTAAACGGTTTTCCGGTCCCGACTTACACCGCTCGTCCTGCTGGGGACGGCCGCTATCCCATAATCCTGGTGATCCCGGAAGTCTGGGGCATGCACGAGCACATCAAGGACATGACCCGGCGCTTCGCGCAGGCCGGGTATCTTGCGGCAACCTTCGAGCCTTACGCGCGCGAGGGCGGCACGAAGCAATTGCCAGAGCAGGCCCAGGTGATGAAGGTCGCCAACTCTGTTCCGGACGCCCAAGTGATGGCTGACCTGGATGCCGTGTTGGCGGCCGCCAAGCAACTGCCCTCTGCCCGCCACGACCGGGTGGGCGTCACAGGGTTTTGTCGCGGCGGGATGTACACGTTGCTCTACTCCGCCCAGAACCCCGAAGTGAAGGCGGCAGTTCCCTGGTATGGGACCATCAAACCGGCGATCACGCCCGGCATTCGAACCTTCGGTCCGCTGGATGTGGCCGGGAAGATCAATGCGGCGGTTCTGGGGCTGTACGGTGGCGCCGATCAGGGTATCCGGGTGGCGGACGTCAAAGAGATGGAACAGGCATTAGCCAAGGCCGGCAAGACTGCCGAGTTCGTGATCTATCCAGACGCCCCCCACGCCTTCAATGCCGACTACCGCGCGAGTTACCGGCCCGAGGCTGCCAAGGATGCCTG
>DATJQT010000319.1:0-28073 GCA_035505475.1 Vulcanimicrobiaceae bacterium | reverse complement strand
GATGACAGTGCCGCCGCCGTTGATTACGGCTAATCGCGTCCAGTTGGCGAACTTGGTCTCGACCAACCTTCTTGGTCAGAACACGCCGGCAATAGCGGCCACCGAGGCCGAATATGGCGAAATGTGGGCCCAGGACGCCACCGCAATGTACGGCTACGCTGCGAGTTCGGCGGTAATCGGCGCGAAGGTGACGCCGTTCACTGCAGCCCCGGAGACCACCAACGCTGCCGGTTTGGCGGCGCAGGGCGCCTCGACCGGCGGCTCCGCCGGCAATTCGACCAGTACCTCGCTGTCAAAGCTGGTCTCCACGCTTCCGACGACGCTGCAAAACCTTGCCTCACCCGGTTCGTCGACGTCGACATCGGCAGGTTCGGGAGTCCTGAATGGGGTTGTGGATGGGTCTTCCACCGGGGTGACTACCGCGGCTGGGCCCTTCGGAGGGCTTCTGAACTCGTCCGGCATCGGATCCAGTCTGGCTTCGCAATACCTCACTATGCCGGCGTGGGCTGGCATTTCCATGTTGGGCACCGTGATGTCGCCCCTGGCGACGGTCATGACGACGCCGATAAACAATGCCCTCACCGCAGCGGCAGCACCCGCAGCAGACGTCGCGGGTGCTGCCGCAGGTGCGGCGGACGCGGCGGCCGGGGCAGCCGGGGCGGCTGCCGAGGGCGCGCTGGGCGGCGTCGGCGGTGTTGCAGACTTGGGCGCATTGGCGGGCTTGGGTGCCGCGACCTCAGTCGGCGGATTGTCAGTGCCTTCGACCTGGGGCTGGGCCGCGACAGCACCGATGCTGGGGTCGGCTCCGCTGGCGACGCTGGCCCAGGGAACTGCCTCGTTGGCGAGCGCCGATCTTGGTGCCGGGTTTGGATTCCCATTCATGGTCAGCGGCCTGCCTGGGGCGGCAGCGATGGGCGCTGGCGCCGCTGCTGTCAAGTATGGGTCACGTCTCAGGGTGATGCCGCGCCCGCCAGCAGCCGGATATGGGCCGGTTCCAGCGTCCCCGCCACCAACCACGAAATACCCCGCGCCCGCTGGATTCCCAACAAACGGACACGCGCCGCCCGGATATCAGCCGGCCATCGTGTACCTGCCGACCAACCCAAATGAGCCGGCCAACGTATGACAGGTCGGGGGCTACTAGTTCAGGCCCCAACGAAGCGTCGTCGAATTCGTGATGGAGCAAACCATCACCCTCATGTCGAGACCCTCTGTTTTCGGCCCTGCCGACTATTGCGCCACAAGCGGTTCGGACTCCGACGGGTCGACGAGAACGCCTCGTAAGCGTGACAGCTAGAACGTGCTAACAGTTCGTAACGAGTCCACAGAGAAGAGGTGACCTGTACTAATGACCAAGACGCTGAGGGATCGTGTCACCGACGTTGACTCGCCGACTTCGCTGTCCGGGCGCGCCCGCGCACGTCGCTGGGTGCGCTTTTCGGAGGTGTTCCCAGAAATCTCCGAGATGCGCGTGCTGGACCTCGGCGGCACACCCATGTCGTGGCGGATGGCTCCGGTCCGTCCTGCTGCGCTGACCATCGTCAATCTTATGCCGTTAGAGAGCGAAGATCCGACCCTGACGCTCGTACGAGCAAACGCGTGCCAACTTCCCGAGGGGATGCGGCGAGAGAAATTCGATCTGGTGTATTCCAACTCGTTGCTCGAGCACGTCGGCGGGCATATCCAACGACAACGACTTGTTGAAAATGTCCACCACTACGCCGACCGTCACTGGGTGCAGACGCCATATCGCTATTTCCCGGTCGAACCGCACTGGTTGTTCCCGGGTTTCCAGTGGCTGCCCTACGGTGCGCGAATCATGGTGTCGCAGAAGTGGAACCGCGGGCATATCAGGACTTACACGCGCGCCGAGGCCGAGGCGCAAGTCAACGAAATCGACCTGATCGGAATCGCGCAGATGCGCATGTACTTTCCCACATCGACGATTTGGTACGAGCGGTTTGCCGGCCTAGTCAAGTCGTTGGTGGCCATCCGCGCCAATTCCATGCGAGCATAGCGGGAGCAGGCTGGCCGCCCGGTGCTTGAGACCGGCCGCCCGTCGGCGTATGTGGCCCGCCGAGATTGATGCCGGAGAAATGGTGCTGGGGAAGATCCGCCTCACGTAAGCGTGCCGACGATGGCGAGTATGGCGCCGTTACATGTGGACTGTTCGGCTTAAAGTCGCGGTTGCCTTGCCGGGCGCGGGCAGCGTGCGGATCGGTGTGGGAAGCGGCGCTGTATTCGTCACGGCCTTCAGTTGGGCAGCGTTCTGTTCCTGGCTTTACGTCCCAGTGTGTGCGATGCGGTGTGATCGGAAATGGAGACTTGAAGTCTGACATTCGAAGCATTAAGGACTTTAAGTATGTAATAGGGGGTTGAAGATGTATCATCGGTATACATCTGGATGGGGATGCCCCAGCGTCACGGTAACCGCGTTCGGCTCCGGGCCGGGCTGCTTCGGTCAGGAGGAGAACATGTCGGTCGCGGCGGCGCCCGGGATACCGATGGCCGAACATGATGTGTTCGATGAGACTGAGCAGGCGCGCCTGGATGGGTGGGGCAACTGGGCGGTGTTGACTCATTTGGCGAGCGCGCCGGTGTCGATTCCGACGTTATTCGCCGCGCAAGTCGCGCGCAGGCCCGAGGCGGTGGCGCTGACCTCCGAGGGCCGCTCAATGACGTACCAGGAGCTGGAGGAGGCCGCGAACCGCTTGGCGCACCTGCTGGCCGCTCATGGTGCTGGCCCTGGTGAGTCTGTAGCGCTGCTTTTTTCGCGTTCGACTGAGGCGATCGTGGCCATTTTGGCGGTGCTGAAAACTGGGGCAGCCTATCTGCCGATCGACCCAGCGCATCCGGCGGCCCGGATTAAGTTCATGCTCGCCGATGCCGCGCCGATCGCAGCGATCACCACGGTCGGGTTGGCCGACCGGCTCGACGGGCATCGTCTGACGGTTATCACGGTCGAAGATCCCCGCATTCCCAGCTACCCCTGCACGGGCTTGCCGGCCCCAGCCCCCGATGACATCGCCTACCTCATCTACACCTCAGGCACCACCGGGGTTCCCAAAGGGGTGGCAATTACCCACCACAACGTGACCCAACGCCTGGAGCCACTGGATGCAGCCCTGCCAGCGGCGGGGGTGTGGACGCAGTGCCATTCCTACGGCTTCGACATCTCGGTGTGGGAGATCTGGGGTGCACTGCTGCACGGCGGCCGGCTGGTGGTGGTGCCCGAAGTGGTGGCCGGCTCACTCGACGACTTCCACGCCTTGCTGGTTGCCGAACAGGTCAGCGTGTTGAACCGAACCCCGTCGGCGCTGGGGGTGCTCTCCCCGCAGGCTTTGGATTCGGTGACTTTGATCGTTGGCGGTGAGGCTTGCCCGGCCGAGGTGGTCGATCGGTGGGCGCCCGGGCGGGTGATGGTCAACGGCTATGGCCCGACGGAGACCACGTTGGGTGTGGCGATCAGCGCGCCGCTGACTGCGGGGTCGGGGGCGCCGCCGATCGGGTCGCCAGTGCGGGGGGCAGCGTTGTTCGTGCTGGATGCACGGTTGCGGCCGGTGCCGGCGGGGGTGGTCGGGGAACTATATGTGGCCGGCAACGGCGTGGGCGTCGGATATGTCGGCCGGGCGGGGTTGACTGCGTCACGGTTTGTGGCGTGTCCGTTCGGAGGTCCCGGAGCGCCGGGGATACGTATGTATCGCACCGGGGATTTGGTGAGTTGGGGCGCCGACGGGCAGCTGCGGTATCTGGGGCGTGCCGATGAGCAGGTCAAGATTCGCGGGTATCGGATCGAACTTGGTGAGATCCAGGCAGTGCTGGCTGGCCTGGATGGGGTGGAGCAGGCGGTGGTAATTGCCCGCGAGGACCGTCCAGGCGACAAGCGCCTGGTGGCCTATGTCACCGGGACCGCAGACCCCGCCGGGATGCGTAGCGCGCTGGGTGAGCGGCTCCCGGCCTATATGGTTCCAGCCGCGGTGGTGGTGATCGACGCGCTGCCGTTGACGGTGAACGGCAAGCTCGACAAGCTCGCCCTGCCGCCACCGGAGTACCAGGAGGCCGATCGCTACCGAGCCCCGTCCAGCCCCACCGAGGAAGTCCTGGCCTGCATCTACGCGCAGTTACTTGGGCTCGAGCGGGTAGGAGTCGATGACTCGTTTTTCGATTTGGGTGGGGATTCGCTGTTGGCGATGCGGGTGGTCGCCGCGGTCAAAACCGGCCTGGATGCGCACCTTGCGGTGCGCGCCGTGTTCGAGGCGCCCACGGTTGCCCAGTTGGCACCCCGTATTGACGGGCAGGCGGGTGGGCTGGAGCCGTTGGTGGCTGGTGAGCGGCCCGCGGTGGTGCCATTGTCGTTTGCTCAATCCCGGTTATGGTTCATCGACCAATTGCACGGGCCCTCGCCGGTTTACAACATCGCGGTGGCGTTTCGGCTGCGCGGGCGGCTGGATGCTGAGGCGTTGGGGGCGGCGCTGGCCGACGTGGTACGCCGCCACGAGAGCCTGCGCACACTGTTCCCTGCGCCCGAGGGAATACCCCAGCAGCTGGTTATCCCGGTTGAGCGGGCCCACTTTGGTTGGCAGATCATTGATGCCACCGGCTGGCCGGGAAGCCGGCAGGGCGAGGCCATTGACGCCGCGGCCCGCTACAGTTTTGACCTGGCAACCGAGATCCCGTTACGGGCGCAGCTTTTCCGCGTCGCTGATGACGAGCACGTGCTGGTGACCGTGGTGCACCATATCGCGGCGGATGGCTGGTCGATCGCCCCGTTGATGCGCGATCTGGGGGTGGCCTATGCCGGCCGGTGCGCGGGGCGCACCCCCGAGTTGGCCCCGTTGTCGGTCCAGTATGTCGATTACACGCTGTGGCATCGCGCGCAGCTGGGTGATCTGGCCGATAGCCACAGCCGCATCGCCGCCCAGTTGGCCTATTGGGAAGATGCCCTGGCCGGGATGCCCGAGCGCCTACAGCTTCCCACCGATCGGCCCTACCCGTCCGTCGCCGATTGCCGCGGCGCCAGGGTGGCGGTCGAATGGCCGTCGCAACTGCAGCAGCAGGTTGCGCGGGTGGCCCGCGAGCACAATGCGACCAGCTTCATGGTGATCCAAGCCGCCCTGGCGGTGCTGCTGTCGAAGATCAGCGCCAGTACCGATGTGGCGGTGGGGATCGCGATCGCCGGGCGTGTCGACTCAGCGCTCGATGAACTGGTCGGGTTTTTCGTCAACACGTTGGTGTTGCGGGTGGATCTGGCCGGGGATCCTAGTATTGCCGAGCTGCTGGCCCAAGTGCGTGGGCGCAGCCTGGCCGCCTACGAGCATCAGGACGTGCCCTTTGAAATGCTGGTGGAGCGGCTCAACCCCACCCGAAGCCTGACCCACAGCCCGCTGGTGCAGGTGATGTTGGCCTGGCAGAACTTCGCCGGACAGGCCGCTGACCGCAGCGCCGGGCTGGCCTTGGGCGATCTGCAGGTCACGCCGCTGCCGGTGGACACCCGTACCGCCCGCATGGATTTGGTCTTTTCCTTGGCCGAACGCTGGAGCGGGGGGGAGCCCGCCGGGATCGGCGGGGAGGTCGAATTTCGCACGGATGTGTTCAACCCGGCCCGCATCGAGGCGCTGATCGACAGGTTGGAGCGGGTGGTGACGGCGCTGACCGCCGACCCGACCGGCCGGCTGTCATCAGTGGATTTGCTGGATGAGGCTGAGCATGCCCGCCTGGATGGGTGGGGCAACCGGGCGGTGTTGACCCAGCCGGTGACGCCGGTGTCGATTCCGGTGTTATTCGCCGCGCAGGTGGCCCGCACGCCCGAGGCGGTGGCGCTGACCTTTGAGGGCCGCTCAATGACGTACCGGGAGCTCGAGGAGGCCGCGAACCGGTTGGCGCACCTGTTGGCCGCTCAGGGGGCGGGCCCGGGTGAGTGCGTGGCGCTGCTATTTTCTCGGTCGGCTGAGGCGATCGTGGCGATCTTAGCGGTGCTCAAAACTGGGGCGGCGTATCTGCCGATCGACCCGGTGGTGCCGGCGGCCCGGATTGAGTTCATGGTGGCCGATGCCGCGCCGATCGCCGCGGTCACCACCGCGCGGTTGGTCGAGCGGCTGCGCGGGTGCGATCTGCCGGTCATCGATGTGGCCGACCCCGGCATCGACTCCCAACCCGACACGGCGTTGCCCCCTCCGGCGGCCGACGATATCGCCCACATCATCTACACCTCCGGCACCACCGGCGTTCCCAAAGGTGTTGCCGTCACGCATCACAACGTGACCCGGCTGTTCGACGCCCTGGATGTAGGCGTCGAGATGGCGCCGGGGCAGGTGTGGACGCAGTGTTCCTCGCTGGCTTTCGACTTCTCGGTGTGGGAGATTTGGGGCGCGCTGTTGTTTGGCGGTCGGCTGGTGGTGGTGCCCGAGGCGGTGGTTCGCTCACCGGAAGACCTCCATGCCTTACTGGTCGCCGAACACGTCAGCGTGTTAAGCCAAACCCCGGCGGCGGTGGCCGCACTCTCGCCCGAGGGTTTCGAGTCGGTGGCGTTGATGGTGGCCGGTGAGGCCTGCCCGGCCGAGGTGGTGGATCGGTGGGCGCCCGGGCGGGTGATGATCAACGGCTACGGCCCTACCGAGATCACCGTGTACGCCACGATCAGTGCGCCGCTGACACCAGAGTCAGAGGCGGTGCCCATCGGCGCGCCGGTGCCCGGGGCGGCGTTGTTCGTGCTCGACGGGTGGCTACGCCCAGTGGCAGCCGGGGTGGTCGGTGAGTTGTATGTAGCAGGCCGCGGCGTCGGGGTGGGCTACCTGCGGCGGCCCGGGTTGACCGCGTCACGTTTTGTGGCTTGCCCGTTCGGGGCGCCCGGGACGCGGATGTATCGCACCGGCGACCTGGTCCGGTGGGGCGCAGACGGGCAGCTGCAGTATCTAGGGCGCGCAGACGAACAGGTCAAGATCCGCGGGTATCGCATCGAACTCGGTGAGATTCGGGCAGCGCTAGCCGCCCTGGATGGGGTCGAACAGGCCGCAGTGGTCGCTCGCGCGGCGCCCAACGGCGAACAGCAATTGGTCGGGTATATCGTCGGCGGGCCGGGGTGCCCGAGCGACGCCGAGGCGCGGGGTTCGCTGCGCCGCCGCCTGCCCGAATATATGGTTCCCAGCGCACTTGTTCATCTGAGCGCGCTCCCGATGACCGCGAATGGAAAGCTCGATAAGGCGGCACTGCCTGCACCGTCGCTGCAGCGAACGGTCCGCTCCTGCGATCAGCATCCGCGCAACGACACGGAACGGCGGGTCGCGGCGCTGTGGGCGGCTCTGCTGGGCGTGCCGGTAACCGACGTCAACTCCGACTTCTTTGATTTGGGCGGTCATTCGCTGCTGGCGGCCCGGCTGATCTCCGAAGTTCGGCGGGCATTTGATGTGCCGCTGCCACTTGCGGCGTTCATCGACAGCGGCAGGACCATCGCAGACATCGCCGCGTTAATCGACGCTGGAAACCCCGCCAGAACAGAAGGCGACTTCGGGCTGCCACCGTTGCATTTCATCTTTCCTGATAATCCGTCGGCGATGAGCCTGAGACACTTTATGGCGCAGTGGGGGTCCGCGCAGCCGGTAGACGTGCTGATCCTCGAACAGCCGGGCGGGCGGTTCGACCGATCCGTGACCATCGAACGGCATGCCAGCCAGGCCCTTTCGACGATTCGCGAGCGGCAGCCGGATGGTCCGCTTGCGCTGGTCGGCTACTCCATCGGCGGGCTCGTGGCCTACGAGGTTGCTCGCCAGGCTGTCGATGCGGGCCACCAGGTCGACTGGCTGGGCATTCTTGACAGGGAGGCACCATCGATGGCGCACCTCCAGCAGGCGCAGTTGTCGCAGCTGACGTTGCGAGGGCGACATAGCCGGTTGCGCCAACTGCCGACGCGTGAGCGATGGGCCAAGTACGCCGGCGGTGCGCTTCGGGTGCTTCGAAGCGGTCCCAGTGTGTTGCGGCCACCGCCGCCACTGAACGACTTCGACATGCACGGTGCGGTAGAGGTCGCATGCGGGTATCGGCAGCCTGGACATGAGGTGCCGATGCACTTGTTCGTGAGCGAGGACAGCGCAGCCGATATCGAGGCAGATGTGTTGGGGTGGGACGAGTTTCACAAAGGAATGTTGACGGTGGAACGACTTGCCAGCAACCACGCCACACTGCTCGAACTGCCCACGGTAGAGCAGGTCGCACGGCTGATGCTTGAGTCGCTCCGGCGAGCACGAGCATCGACACGCACAGGACAGCACTAGCGGGATCTGCGCTGAGGAGTTTCTCAGTGGCTCGCACGCGAGGTTCGACGCATACCGGGGCGCCGCCATGATGCCACATCGCTCGTTCATTCATTAGCGACGACACCGCCGTTGGCGCTTCCGACGTCATCTCTCGGCCTGAGCCCGTTGGCTGGATCCCGCGAACCCCAACAGCCGGTGATACCCAAAGTATAGAAATGCTAGAAGTCCATCACAATAGTATGTAAAGTCTCCTACATGTTGATAGACGGTTTGTACGGCGTAAGTTGGCCGCCGGTGACGTGCGGATGCCCAACTTCGCCAACTGCATCGCGTATTCGCCAGCATTGCGGTGGATCCGGAGACCGTCCCATGGCGGCACGCAATGCCATCTCTAGCAGGACTTACAAGTTGGGCAAGGGCCCGCTGTACGCCTTCGATACCCGGTATTACCGGCGCCCCTTTCAGCTTCCGGGCTTGGCGGCTAACACCTGAGTCGACACCCCATGACCACCTCGTCGCTTTCCCGCCCAACCGGCCCTGCGCCGGTCATTGAGCTCCCGTCGTCGTTCGGCCATGAGACCACTCGACGTTGGCAGCATCGGTATTCGGTGCGCCTGCGCATCAGCGACTCTATGATCGTGTTCGCATCGGTGATGCTGGCCCAGTTCGTGCGGTTCGGGGAGAATCCGGCCACGTCCGGCTATACAGCCCCGGTCATGACGGCGCTCTCGGTGCTGTTCGCTGCGCTTTGGATGTCGTTCCTCGCGATATTCCACAGCCGATCGACGCGGATCCTCGGCGCGGGCATCGACGAATACCGCCGCATTGTGAGCGCATCGTTCTGGACTTTTGGAACCATTGCGATGGCAACTTTGTTGGCACGGATTTTCCTGGCTCGAGGCTATTTAGCGGTTGCGCTTCCCGTGGGCACACTCGCGCTGCTGGCCAGCCGGGCGTTGTCGCGCCACTACCTCGCGGAGAAACGAGCGCATGGCAAATGTCAGACGAGGGTATTGGCGATTGGCGATCACCGGGCGGTTTCGCACCTTGCGCACGAACTGACCCGAAACCCCAGGGACGGCTACGTTGTGGTTGGGGTCGGTATTCCGGGATATGAGCCTTCTCGTGGCAAAAGACTTATGGTGCATGACCGTGAAATCCCGATTCTCGGTAACGAAACGCAGGCGCTGTCTGCTATCGCTGATTGCGGCGCGGACACCGTGGCGGTGACGGGGACAGAACTTTTCGGCGTACAGGAAATCAGGCAACTGATGTGGCGGCTGGAGACGATGGACGTCGACCTCGTGGTCGCGCCTGGGGTTATGGACGTCGCGGAAGGACGGCTGGCTATGCGGCCGGTCGCGGGTTTTCCTTTATTGCATGTCGAAAAACCGCAATATCAAGAAGCCAAGTGCTTCCAGAAGCGGGCTTTTGACTTTTGCTTCGCTCTGGCAGCCCTTATCGCAACGTCGCCACTGCTCATCGCATCGGCTGTAACTATTAAATTGACAAGCGCAGGACCAGTATTCTACCCATCTAAGCGTGTCGGGCTCGATGGCAAGCCGTTCACCATGCTCAAATTCCGGACAATGGTGGACGGTGCCGACAAGCAAATCGACTCACTGCTGGCGCTGAATGAAAGCACGGGCGGCATAATGTTCAAAATACGTGAAGATCCGCGGGTCACGCCCATTGGTAGAATATTGCGTCGATTCAGTATTGATGAGTTGCCACAATTCATCAACGTGCTGAGGCGGGATATGAGCGTCGTTGGCCCGCGGCCGCCGCTGATGCGCGAAGTGGCGAAGTACAACGGCGACGTGAAACGACGAATGTTGGTGAAGCCGGGTGTTACCGGCTTATGGCAAGTAAGCGGCCGTTCAGATCTCTCGTGGGATGAATCGGTACGGCTGGATTTGTCATACGTCGACAACTGGTCGATGGCCGCCGACCTGCTCATCATCGCCAAGACGGTAAGGGCTGTCTTGATGAGCGACGGAGCGTACTGAGTGTCCGCGAGTCACGGCGCGCGGGTAGCCGCGCAGCCGGCTGAAGAACCGCTAGCCGCATCGACGACAGGTTCTATTGCCCATAAGCGCATGGCTTATGCGTTCGCGATCCAGGTGGCCTGCCGGGTGTTCGGGATGCTGGCCTCAGTGGTTTCGGTGTCTATGACTGCCCGCTATCTGGGCCCTGGTCGCTATGGTCAGCTCACCATCGCGGTGGTCTTCATCGGGACTTGGGCCAGCCTAGCCGACCTTGGAATCGGCGCCGTCATCGTGCGGCGCGTGACGTCCGGCCGCGGCCAACTGGAACGCCTGGTCCGGCTGAACAGCGGCCTGTCGTTGGTGTACTGCTTGCCCCTTGCGGCGTTGGCGGTCGGGTCGGGATTGCTCGTCTACCGCGACTCGGGCGTGCGAGCGATGCTGGTGGTGCTGTCCGGGCAGCTGCTGATGGTGACAATGACGGCACGGTTCGAGCCGGTGTTCGTCGCCAGCGTCCGATTCTTTGCTGTGGCCTTCTCAGATGTCGCCAGCCGGGCGGCCATGTTGGCGGCGGTCGCCTTGCTGGTCGCAACCCGCGCGGACATCGTCTGGTTTGCCGTGGCTCAACTCATCCCATTCGCCCTGCAACTACTGATTCAAGGCACGGCAGCGTCAAGAAACGTCTCGCTGCGCCCGGTCTTTTCGTGGCCGGAGACCGCCGATCTGTTGCGCGAAGCGCTGCCGATGATGGGTACGGTCGTGCTCGCGACCGTGTACTTGCGCTGTGACGGCGTCATCCTGTCGCTGTTGAGCAACCCCACCGAGGTGGGAGTGTTCGGATTGGCGGTCACGGTCGCGTTCAATACCGTGATCGTGGCAGTGTTTTTCCAGAACGCGACATTGTCGACGGCCACCGAGCTGTTTGCGGGTGATGTCGCCGCATTCGCCCGTTTTATGCGCCGCAGCGTGGAGCTGATGTGGTTCCTGGCTGCCCCGGTTGCGGTGATCGGAGGTCTGCTCGCCGGACCCATAATCGGGTTCTTTGGCGATCAGGCGTTCGTTGGTCGTGGTACACCGACGCTGGCATTGCTGTGCGTCGCCGCAGCACTCCGATTTGTCGGCAGCACTCTCAGCCAGGGTCTGTTCGCGTGTCACCATCAGGGGTTCTTGTTGCGGATGTCCATCGCGGAACTCGGGGTCATCGTCGGGCTCAACGTCGCTCTGGACGGGCGGTATGGGGCCGTCGGCGCTGCGATCGCCCTGGTGTGTATGGAAGTGTCCCGCATGCTGATCTCCAGCTGGTGGCTGCGACGACAGTGCGGCTACCGCACCCCAGCGGTCTTCTTGCTGCGACTGCTGATGCCACTGGCGGCAGGTGTCGCGGTGGCGCTGCTGCTAGCCGACCACCACGTGGTGCTGCGTTGCGCAGCTGCATTTGCCGCCTATCTGGCGACCAGCATGGCCGTCGGCCCAATCAAGTGGTCGACCTTGGCCGCGGTGCGCAGGCAGGGGGTGATGGCGTGAGTCGCGGAAGAGACCGAGCCTATCTGAAGCCCGCGCACGGCGCGGTGCTGCCACTGGCGTCCGGGCGCCGGCTCGCGTTGCTGATCATGGCGGATAAGAATCAGGGCTTGCTCGGGCAGTGTCTCACGCGCGTCACCGAGTACCTGTGCCAGCTGCCCGTTTACATGTGCGAAGTCGTGGAGCCGGTCTCGGTAACAAGCTGGCGCAATCAGTTGGCGCGCATCCTCGTCGATCCCGCCGCCCTGCCGGAACTCGGCCGGCGCGGCTTAGAGCGGATGCGAACGCGCTACACGGTGGCGGCAGTGACCGACACCTACGTCGAGACGATTGGCGCGGTCCTGTGAACATCTTTGCGACCCCCCGTGAGGGCGTCGCGCGTGCTCCGCGGGTGCTGTGGCTGTCGCCGTGGATGCGGTCGCTGGCGCGGGTGCAGGCCGAGGCGCTGCGGCGCTGCGGGGCCGACGTGCTGCTGGTGACCTCCGACCTACACCCGGAGTCCGACGCCGCCCGCGACTATGAGCTGGTGCTCGACCCGCGGTTCCGCACGGCGTCGACGTGGCCGCCCAGTCTCGCGGCCTGGCGGCGGGTACGGCAGTATCGGCCCGACGTGGTGATCGCCGAACTGGTGCGCGATCCGCGCTGGATCGCCTTGGCCGGGCGGGTGCCACGCATCCAGCTGGTCCACGACGACCGCCCCCACGACTGGGCTGACGGGAAGCGGCCGGCTTACGAAGCCGCTGTGCTCGACTGCTGGGGTGCCGGTTCAGCGGCCACCGTCACCTACAGCGACCATGTCGCAGCTGCCGTCGCCACCCGCCGAGACGTGACTGGAACCCCGGTGCGGGTGCTTCCGCTGACCAGCGACCTCGACCCCGCGCTGGTTCCCGCCCTGGTAAGTGTCGATGGGCGGCGCGACTTCGTAATGATTGGACGGCTCAATCCATACAAGAACGTCGACGTGGTGTTGGAGGCTTGGCAGCGGCACGTAGACGGCGGCGGGTGGCGCGGCGACAACCTGGTTTTTATTGGCGACGGCCCCATCATGGATCGTCGGCTGCCCAAGCACACATCGTGGCGCGCAGGCACCTATCGCTACCAAGAGGTGGTCACCACCTTGGCGGCCGCGAAGGGTTCCATCGCGCACTATCGCCGTGCCTCGCAGAGCGGTGTGCAAGTCATGTCGATGCAGCTGGGTGTCATGCCGATCGTTTCCACGATTGGCGGCCTGCCCGAATATCAGCCGCCGGGTTGTCCACCGCTGGGTGTCGATGACGTCGCTGGGCTGGTCGCGGTGTTCGACGAGCTGGCCGACCCGGTTACGGCGGCGCGGCGCGGCGTTGAGGCGGCCCGCTACTACGCGCAGCGATGCGATGTCGATCGTGTCGCGAATCGGTTATTGGACCTGATCTTCAAGATTCAGCCCGAACTCATTAGGAGGACTTGACCTGATGCGCAGAGTTGCCCGAATTGTCGGAATTGATGTGGTAGATCAAAAAATGGATGAGGCTGTTGCCGAGTTGCAGTCCATCATCCGCGACCGCGCAGCATGCCATTCGCTCTTTTTTGTCAATGCGAACACCCTGAACTTCGCTGTGGACGATGCAGCCTATGCGCGCATAATCAACGAATCCGACCTGGTGTTTGGCGACGGCACGGGCGTGCGCTGGGCGGCGCGACTCCGCGGTTTGCGTGTGCAGGCCAACCTCAACGGCACCGACGTAGTGCCGGCCCTGCTCGCCGCAACACCCGGGCTGCGTGTCTTTCTGCTCGGCGGTGGAGAAGGCGTAAATGCCCGCGCGGCGGCCGGCGTCGCGCGACAATTCGACGTGGAGGTAGTCGGGCGTCATCACGGCTGGCTTGATATCAGCGAATACGGCCCGGTGATCGAGTTGATCAACGCTGCCGCACCGGATCTGCTGTTGGTCGGGTTCGGCAACCCTGGGCAGGAGCAGTGGATCGCCCGTTATCGTGCGGCATTGCGGGTGCCCCTTGTCGCCGGAACCGGCGGGCTGTTCGGGTTCTGGGCCGGCACGCGGGTGCGGGCGTCGACGGTCGTGCGACGCGCCGGTATGGAATGGGTCGAGATCATGATCCGCGAACCACACAAGACACGTCGATATCTATTGGGAAATCCGAAGTTTCTGTATCGCATGGTGCGCTGGCTACCCGCCGACCGCTCGGTCGGTAAGCAGCTCGCACCCAACGTCGCATAGCTGCGTGCGACGGTAGACTCGCGGCCGGCCGCACCAAGCTGAGGGTAGCGTGGGCGCGCGAAATCTTGCCTATGCCCGCTCTGTGCGCGGTCGCCGCCCACCACAACGGCCATCCTGTGCGTTCTTTGATCGCCATCGGATTGAACGGCAATATCCCAGATCAGTGCCGGCGCCTTCGAGCGCAGTCGGCAAAGCGCGCGGGCCCGCGATTCGACAGATTTGTCACCGTCAGCATCTACACGGTTCTCGCAGCCTGACTGCCCGTTTCCATCCCGCCTGATGTGTTGGGCGTCCGCACGGTCGTACTGGTCGGTCGGTATCACCGGTTCCCGCTGATCATCGTCAAGCCGCTGGTCGTGGGCTCAGTCGGCACTGTCGTCAAAGCCGACATTTGACCAGTCAGTTCAATCCATTCGTCGCGTCACGGCGCCCGCCGGAACGTGGCGTCGGCATTACGCCGGGAAGATCGTGGTCACAACCTCAAGTCGACGTCGGGAAGAGCCGCAAATGTTGTTCACGTAGATCCCTCGGGTTGCCCCGGCTGTCGATGTTGGCCAAGTTTTGATGAGGTCGAACTCCTGGTCGGGCCGGCGAACGCCGTCGACCTCGAAGTGCCCGGTCTAGTCGCGCCCGGCCAAAAAATTCAGTGACCGGGGCGTGAGCGCGGCGGTCATAACGTTCTTCTGCCTCGAATGGCCAGAATGGCTCGTACGGTCCCCCGGCCCGGATTGGCGATTTCCGTATGCTGCTGCAGTGAGAAATGAGTTGTGCAGAAACTGTCGGCGCGGCGATCAGGAACAACCGTCACGGTACGCCGACCAGGAACAACCCGTCACGGTCAGCCAGGGTCACGGTGCCGGTGACTGCGGCACCGTTGTTGATACTGGGTGCCTGTGAGCCGCTGAAGCGGGTGTAACCCGGTCCGGGGTTGACGGTTTGTGACCCGTTGCCTGGGGGGTTACACAACACCACCCCGCCGGTGAAACGCCGCCGCCATACACCATTGGACCATGCGGCGGTTTGGGGGGGGTCGATGGGGGTGCCGAGCCATTTATTAGATCCTGTGCCCGCCGTGAACTCGTCGTACACCAGCAGATCGCAATAGTCGCCGTTCTCTGAAATAGAAAAGTAGCCGTCTCCTGCGACCAGGCAGGTCGCGAATCCGTACCGCATGGTCTGATAGTCAGAGGTCCCGTTGGCGGTCATGTGGATGTTGAACACGATGATTTGCGGGGGCGCGAGATTGGTAAGCATGGTTTGATACCAGCTTATTATCGTAGGCCAGCTATACAAGCTTTCGCAGGACCAGGATGATTCACCAATGACGGCTTCCATGATGGCGCCGGAGATATACGGGGAACCATGTCCGTAATGGGTGAACACATCTTCTTTGTTTGGGGGGTAGGTGCCGGAACCGAGGTCGTTGTCGGGATTGACCACGAGCATCAAGTCAGGCCGTATTGATCGGGCTAGTTGCAGGTAGGTCTGATTGCCCTCTCGCCACCAGGTTCTCCCTTGTGCGCTGCCGACAGCCTGGTTGGTGCCGGTGCGGTCGAAGTCGACGGCGGCACCGCATTGATACCACAGGTTGTCGGAGAACCAGATGTCGAATCCCTCGCCCGCGGGGGGAAAGAGCCGGGTGGAGTCGTCGTGGGCCTTCCACTGCATGAAGGTGTATCCGCTGGCGTCCGGTGTGCCCAGGTTCGTGAGGTTAACGTCCCAGTAACCAGCCGCGTCATCGCCGTTGTTAGTACTGTGCTGTCCGTTGGCGAGGTATAGGAACCAGTCTCCGACGCCGTTCGGACCCACTTGGCTTGAGCATTTGGTGTAGAGGTACCCGTATTGGGGGGAGGAGGCGTTATCCGGACAAGCCTGGTTGAGAGTGTAGTTACCTAAGAGAATGCTCGGGTTGTGCGCCTTGATCTGGGAGGCGACCTGCTGGTAGGTGGTGTTGTAGTCGGTGGTCCACCCGTACCACAAGCCCAGAATGGCCAGATCAAGCGTGGTGCCGATGGCCTGTTGGAAGGCCGGTTGGTTGGGATTGGTCGAACCTTGGCTGGCACCGATGAGGTAACCGGCCAGCCGGGGAAATTCGCTGGCAGCACGAGCTTCGATGTTGCTGCTGTGGGGGATTGCGCCCTGGCCCGGGTGCTGGTGGCGCGTGCCGGGCCGAATCGCAGCCGGGCCCGCCCCGCCGGTGCTGGTGGAATCGCGGCACTGCTGTGTGCCAGCGGTCAGCGCGAATCCGCCGGCGATAGCGGCGGCTAGGAAACCGCGCCTGCTGAGTCGCCACGCGTCGAAGGGGATCCTCCCCGTCGGTGGTACGGGCATTTGGTCGTTCCTCGTCTTGGTCGATTCGTCCCCGCGCCCTATACCTAGCTTCGGGTGTGGGCCGACCAACCGTGACCAATTAATTCGCCGACTGTTGCCATACCGGCTGGGCTGACCGGCGCGGCCGGTGCCTGAATGACCGCGAGCACCCGCAGCGAGCCTTCGGCCGGACTCATGCCGGGATTGCCGGCGCTCGCGCGCCGGTGACGCAGGACGGGCTCGCGCGTTGTATCGCGTTGTCTTCGGACCTTGCGCGGCGGCTCACCACAGCGAACTGCAGCGCCGCTCCCAGCGCCAGGCCCAGCGCCAAGGCGTCGCCTCCGTCCTCCGGTAAGGGGTCGACCGTGCAATTGACGAGGAGGGCCACGGCGACTGCCGCGGCGGCCTTCGCCGGCGTCGACGCGCTGAGCAGCCCCCGCACGATCGGGACCAGCGCGAATAGCGCGAACGCCGTCATGCCGACCGCGCCGGCTTTGGCCAGCCACCAAAGGTAGAAGTTGTGGGAGTAGGTGGTGCCCAGCGTCGCCGTGAACGAATCTGGCTTACCAAACGGCAGCTGGTACGGGTAGCCCAGCCCGTGGCCGAATATCGGGGCTTCGCCGATCTTGTGACCGAGCTTGGTATTTTCGGCTTCCCTGGCCAGGATAGAGGGGTCCACGGCGAATCTGGTGCCCGAGACGTTGTGCAGGACCCGGTTGTTAAACGTGGTGAACTGGTCGCCAAGCCAGGCGCCGGCCGACGAGTGCTTTAGTAGGAGCAGCGATCCGGATATCGTCACCGCCAAGATCGCCGCACCGGTCACACTGGCCATGGCGGTCCGGCGTAGGCCGTGCCAGCCCGGGCTGGCAAGCAATGCGACGACCCCGGCCACCCCCATCAACAGCAGACTGTGGCGGGCGAATGCCAGCAGCGTAATGACCAACGCGGGCGGGGCTAGCATGAGATACGTCGCTGGTGTCACTCGGCCGACGATTTGGGCGGCGATCAGGGCGGTCAGGACGGCAATCGCCACGTTTTGGGAGCTGGTGACCAAGCGGGTAGCTTCCGCCGCGCCGAGCCCCTTTTCTACCGTCTCCGTCCGACCAGCCAGCACGACAAGGTGAAACGAAGCGGCAACGAGCATGCCCGCCGAGAACCACAACGTCACGCCAATAGCCCGCATCGCCTCCTTGGCGTAGCCGGCGTCGATGACCAGCATGGCCAACACAAACCCGCCGACCAACTCGAACAGGAACTGGAATTCGCGCAAAACTCGGTCCGTGGGATTCCCGGCCGCCAGTCCCACTATCGCCCAACACACCATCGTGGCCAGAAACATCCCAGGCAGAATGTAAGAGGACCGCCGTAGGCGCGAGGCTGGTATGAGAAAGATCGCTGCCAGCACGATCGCGACCTGGTACAGGTAGATCGTCACCATGCCGAGATCTTTTCCGATGTGCAAGCTTTCGGGCAACGACGCGAAGGACGCGAACAGCGCACACCACACCATCCACTGCGGTTTGGTCAAATACACGACCAGGCAGAACAGCAGACAAATGAGCATCTGGCCCGGTGTGAGGCCGCGGCAGGAGAAGACACCAATTGTGAAGCAGCCGAACAGGAACGCCCCCGCCATGGCAGCAGCCACTGCGAAGCGCTGGCGGCCCGCGACGTAGTAGGTGATCACACAGCCCCGCTGAGTTTCGCCCGGTAGTTGCGGGCGGCGGCCTTCGCGCGCCGGGCTACCCGGGCGTCGGTAAGTACGGTGCCAACGACGTCGGCGCCGGCCGAGCGCAGAGCATGCAGTGCGTCTTTCACTTCCTCGGCCGTGGTACGCCCCGAGCGCACCACCAATACCGTGGCTGGCACCGCGCCGGCCAGCACGCCGGTATCGGCACTGGCTAGCACCGCTGGGGCATCGACCACCATGCGGTCGTAGCCGGCGAACAAATGTTTCAGCACCTCGGGCAGGTCCGCGCTGGACGGCAACGTGGCATCGCGTCGTGACTTGCTCGACGCTATGACGAATAGATTCGGAACAGCTGTCCCATAGACCGCCTCCGCCGCCACGCTACGGTCGGCCAGCACGTCGGCCAGTCCCAATGCCGACTTGACCCCCATCACCTGTGCGATCACAGATCGACGCGGGTCACCCTCAATGAGCAACACCCTTTCGCCGAGCTCGGTAAAACAGCGTCCCAAGTTGAGTGCCGTTGTGGTCGTGCCCTCGCCGCCGAACGGCGCCGTCACCAGCAGCCGGCTCACGTCCGGGCCGATCGCCCGGAGCAGTCGAGTACGCAGGGTGCGCATGGCATCGTCGAACAGCGCGTCGGTGCCGAAACGCGGTGTTTGGCCGCGCCGCCCGGGCAACTCTGCGAGGGTCGGCAGATCCGTAAGCCGCCCGAGTGTCGCTGCGTCGCGGACGGTGTGATCGGTGGCCTCGCGAATCATGGCCGCCGCGATGCCAAGCAGCAAACCCGCGAGGAGCCCCATCACCATATTTCGCTCGGGGACGGGCTGCATCGGCTGGTCGGGCACGCGGGGCCGCTCCACCACCAGCCCGGTAGCCAGCGGCAACGACGGCCGCACCGGGTTGGGTGGTTGCTCGCCGGGAGTCGGGCTTTCCGTTGTGGTTTGGGATAGCTGGAGTGTCTGTTGGCCGTCCACGTCCGGTCGCGGAGCCGCTGGCCCCGGAGTGCCGCCGGGTTCCGGCGTGACCGGACGTGGACCGATTCCCAGCGTCGGGACGACGGCGGCGAACTGGTCAGCGATCGCAGCGGCGAGTCCGGCAACCCGTGTCGGGTCGGTGTCGGTGACCGTCAACTGCAAGACCGTGGACTCGGGGGTATATACCACTTTGGTTTTGCTCACCAGCTCGTCGGCGCTCATCGGGATGTGCAACTGATCGACCGCACGCTGAGCCACCATCTGCCCGCCGGCGATCTGGGCGTAAGACGATAACCGCTGTTGCGAAGCCAGGGCGGCATGCTCCACATCGTCGAGGTTCGTCTGGCCGGAAAAAGACATCAAAATGGTGGCCGAGGCCTGGTACTGCTTGGTCTGGACGGCCGTGATGAAGCCCGCGCCAACCAGGCAGACCAAGACCGCGGGCACGGCGATCTTCCACCGGGCCGCGAGAGTTCGGACGAAGGTGCGGAAATCCAACGACTGACCTCTCTTGATGGGGCGCTAGCAGAGCCGAGTCTGTCTAACCGTGCATTACAGACGAATAGTATCATTAGCTCCCATTTAAATACTAGTGGAATGTGAAGGATCCATCGCGATCGGAACCGGCCGCAGCCGTCGCGCGCGGCGCCGGCGACTGCACTGGGGCGTAGCCCGGGACGTCGGAAGCGCTGGCTTCACGCGGTCCGTCTGGATACCAGGACCTTTGTCAAATCAGTTTAGATCGTATCTAAAGCATGTATACTACGTCGAAGATGAACCATTGGTTTCTACTCTAGGCCTTGGTCGTCTCGGCCGTACATCGTCTCAGCGCCTGGGGCGGCTTTCCGGATCGGTCCGTTTCCGTTAGGAGAAGCGCATGTCGATTGTGACGAGGCAGCCGGAAGCGTTGACTTTGGCCGGTGGCCGTCTGCGGGGGATCGGGTCGTCGATGAGCTCTCATCATACGGCTGCGGCGAGTCCGGGCGACCGGCGCGGTTTCGGCGGCTGCTGACGAGGTGTCGGCGCTGACGGCGCTGGAAAAGCAGGTGTGGTTCGTGACCGCGCAGCCCTAAACCCTGATGGCTCGGCTTCGCGTGATGCTCCGGCCAACACGCACCAATCGATGATTTCTAGGTAAGGAGGCATTCAGGTGCCTATGCGCTTTATGGCCGACCGGGATCAGATGCAGACCATGGTGGGCCGGTTCACCCGGCATCAGTGTGACCTTGATCGTCGGCGAACGAGCACAGTCATCCACGTGATTCACGTAGGGCCCGATATGTACAGCTTTGGCGGGACGCAGTCCGTGATCCGAGTTATCCGCGACAATAAGATCGGCGCGGACGAGATTCGCGTCATTTCTACGTGGAACGGGCCGAGCCAGGCGAAGAACCTATTTCTCACTGCGCGTTCGGCGGCAGCGCTGACTAGGGCCTCTCGCACGGCCATCGTGCACTTCCACATCACGACTGGTGGAGCGTGGCTGCGCGAAGGAGCGTTGATTCGACTGGCGAGAGGTCGGGGGTTCCGCGTGGTCGCCACCCTCCATGGCCACAACTTTCCCGAGTTTGCCAAGGCCCATCCCCGCATTGTGGGTACCACCTTGAACCATACGAACCACGTGATCCTCTTGTCGGAGGAGGCACGCGCCGTCGTGGCGGAGCTGGCGCCCTCGGTACCAACCTCCTTCGTGGCGAACCCAATCGCGATTGATCGAGAGGCACCCGGGGCCAGCTCGACGCCACCCGTGGTGCTCTTCGCAGGCAGCGTTGGTCGCCGGAAAGGTGTTCACGTGCTTGTCGAGGCCTGGCGGTTACTTCTCGCAGAAGGTATCGACGGGCGTTGTCGGATAGTCGGTCTCGCCGACGACTACGCCCCGCCGCCAACAGAGCGCCTGTCGGTTGAGGGCCTCATACATCCAGATTTGGTCCGTGACTTGCTCCGATCGGTTCGAGTGGTCGCGCTTCCGTCATTCGCCGAAGCAATGCCGATGATCTTGACGGAGGCCCTCGCTGGCGCGCGACCATTTGTGGCAACGCCCGTTGGTGGCACATCGGAGATTGCGTCAGACCCGAGCATGCTCGTACCCGTTGGTGATGCGCGTGCGTTGGCGGCTGCCATTGGCCGGTACCTACGCAATCCGGATCTGGCTGAACGTGATGGGCTGCGGGGTCAGGCGCACATTGCGGCGACGCGTGCCCCTGAAGTCATCGACGCGAAGCTTCGCAGGATCTACGAGGGAGTGTAGTGATGGAGCGAGTTGAACTGCCGGGACCGAAGCTGAGAGTGAGTGCCGTCGGTTTTGGATGCGCCGGCTTGATGCGGTCTCCGTCCCGAAAGGAGCGGATGGCCGTGCTCGGCACCGCGGTGGACAGCGGGATAACGCACTTCGACGTCGCGCGGATGTATGGCCTTGGGATGGCAGAGGCAGAGTTGGGGGCGTTCTTGCGCACGGTCGACCGCGACGTGGTGACTGTGGCTACCAAGTTCGGCATCGACGCCGCCGGCGCGGCTCGGCGTCTCGGCCGGTTTCAGGCGCCGGCGCGCGCACTGCTCCAAAAAGCGCCGGCGGTCGGGCGCGCCGTGAAGCGGCGTGAGGCAGCGTTCCACACCGCCCGGTCGTACAATGCCGCCGTCGCGGCCCGCAGTCTTGACCAGAGTCTCGCGGCGCTGGGCGTCGACTACGTTGACATCTTGTTTGTTCACGCCCCGAGGCCAGGAGATACGGTTGCCGCAGATGAGCTCTGCCAGTTCTTCGAGCGCGCCCGACAACAAGGCAAGATCCGCGCCTGGGGCGTTTCCCAAGACGACGGGCTCGAGGTGGATCTTGCCCGAGCATTCGCACCAGAGGGAGTCAGTCAACTTCGTAGTGACCTGTTTGACCCTGCGCCGCGTCCCGCCGATCTCGCGTTCGGGGTGCTGGACAGGTCGTACCAGGTGCTTTCAAATGCGTTGGCAGCGGATGCGCGGTTGGCGGCGCGTTGGCGCGAGGTGCTCCAAATCGATCCGCTTGCTCCCACCGCGCTCGTTGCGCTGATCCTCGGCTCTGCTGCCTCGGCAACGGGTTGCCGCGCGATTCTCTACAGCACCTCCGATCCACGACGGGTAGCCACAGCCGCAAAAGCGGTCACGTCGCCGCTTGAGGCCGAGGTCTTGACGCGGTTCTGCGGTCTCGTTACGGAGTTTCGAGAGGAGGCCGCCGCGTGATTCGTCGTCCCGAGGAGTTCTCGGCAGGCGAGACGATCGAGGCCGATGTCGCGGTGGTCGGGGGTGGTCCGATCGGCGTCGTGACGGCGCTCGAACTCGCCAGATCGGGCGCGCAGGTGGCACTGATCGAAAGCGGTCACGAGCGCGTGGACCAGGCAGCGCAGGATCTGGCAACTCTGAGTTCACGGCAGGACGACTACTTCCATTCGCGTAGTGAGCTAACGGTCCGTCGGCAGGTCGGAGGTACCACGGCGCTCTGGGGTGGACGCTGTGTCAAATTCGACCCCATCGATTTCGAGGACAGGGCCATCTCTGTGCAGGCACCCTGGCCGATCGGGTATGAAGATGTTGAGCCCTACCTCCAAAGGGCCTGTGACTGGGCAGTATGTGGCCGGGCGGCATTCAATGCGCGCGATATCCCAGACATTGCGCATCGAGACATGGTCGTGGGGCTCCCGGACGGTGATGTGCGAACGACCGATCTCGAGCGCTGGTCCTTACCGACGCGTTTCGGCCACCAGTACAGGGCCGCGTTGCGAAACGCCCCCCGTCTTGTTGTGTGGACCGGCCTCACGTGCACCGAAATCGTGACGACCGAAGCCGGCGACTCCGTCGACCATCTCGTAGTTAAGACACTCGATGGCCGGGAGGGGCGAGTCGTGGCCGCGAACTACGTCGTCGCGACGGGTGGTTTGGAGGCGACCCGCTTGCTGCTGGCATCGGATCGCCATCACCCGGCGGGGCTGGGAAATGAGGGTGGCCACCTCGGGCGCTGGTACATGGCCCACGTCGAGGGCCGGGTCGCGCGCGTGCATTTCGCCACGGACCAGGTCATCTACGGATACGAGCGGGACAACGAGGGAGTGTACGTTCGCCGTCGCTTTACCATCGATCCACGCCGACAGCGTGAATTCGGAATGCCCAACGCCGCTGTCTGGTTGGTGAATCGCCCCATCAGCGACCCGAGTCACGGAAGTGGGATTCTGTCGGGCGTCTACCTCACCCTGATCTCCCCGGTCGGCCGTTTCATGCTCGCGGCGGCGATTCGTAAGGCGCATACCAAGGCGGACGGCTCGCCTCGGATCCTCGCGCATCTGCGCAATATTGTGCGGGACCTGTTCCCGTCGATCCGGTTCGCGGTCACATTCTTCTATGCCCGGTTCCTCCGCAAGGGTCGGAAGGCGCCGGGCTTTTTCCTGAAGAGCGCCGACAATCGGTATCTGCTCCATTACCACGGCGAGCATCTTCCCCACTGGGAGAGTCGGGTGGAGCTGGCCGACGAGCGCGACGCCCTTGGCATGCGGCGGATTCGCACCCATATGCACTTCTCTGACGCCGACTACGAGAGCGTGCGCAAGGCCATCACCGTAATCGACGAGCACCTTCGCCGCCACGCTGTCGGACACGTGGAATGGCTGACCGATGACGTCGAGGGCTCGGTACACGCGTACTTGAGGGAGAATGCCGGCTTCCACCAGGCCGGAACCACCCGGATGTCCAAGACCGCGGAAGGCGGCGTCGTGGACCCGCACCTTCAGGTCCACGGGGTGCGCGGGTTGTACGTCGCGAGCACGTCCGTCCTTCCGACATCGAGTCAGGCCAATCCGACGCTCCTCGGAATCGCGCTGGGTGTCCGGCTTGCTGAGCGCCTTGCAAAGGCTCGGATGGAAGGACTGCCTCATGACGGAGCCACGCACCCGTCTCGTCCCCCAACCGGTGGCCACCTCACGCAACTGACTTGGCGCGTGAAGTCTAGTCGGCGAACCGCGGGTGACCTTCGACAAACCGCAGATGCGCTCTCGTCGCGGAAAGCGAGACCGAGCAGGTTTCGTTCACGACCCGTCCGACTACCGCAACAATTCTGAGGAACGTTCCCATGACCTCGTGATGCTGCTGATGAAGGATGCCGAGGACCAATGAGCACCCGGACAGGGTTGAAGACCGCCAACACCTGCGACGAGGACGTGCTCGAGCACAAACGAGCTGGAGATGACGTCGTAGCGGCCAGGCGGGATCGTTCCCTTCACACTTAGATTCCCCGATGATCGCCTTCGTCTGGGGACGAGAGTGGGCAAGCCGACACAGCAACGGCCACCAGGATCGTGCGACGCGAATGACGGGTTGGCTGTGAGCCGGTGGCCCACCGTCTGTCGCAGACCTTTGCGCAGCTGCCAAATCTTGCAGAGGTAAATACTCAAAGCTTAGATTTTCATTCCATATCATCCGACAAGTATGTATAGTCGGCTGACATGACGGTAGTTGGTTTGCCAAGTTGTCGTGTCTGGATCGTCCCGCCGACCGGAGCAGTGGGGGGCTGTTGCTCGAGGAGCCCGGCCACTGGTGGCGGTGCCACTGCGGGCCTTGCTGGCCGTCTGATTGGGCCGGCGGCCATGAAAGTTGTGCTGTTCTGTGCGGCTACGGCAACCGCATGCGCACCGTCGAAGACGAAC
Organism: Vulcanimicrobiaceae bacterium; assembly: GCA_035505475.1. GTDB lineage: Bacteria > Methylomirabilota > Methylomirabilia > Methylomirabilales > 2-02-FULL-66-22 > 2-02-FULL-66-22. Next base: position 3,468 of record DATJQT010000319.1, on the reverse strand, counting down.
TGGTGCCAAAACCGCGGATGCAGCGGATCGGGTTGGCATGGTTCTGCCGGTTGACCCGCGAGTGGCGATGGTTGGCTCGCCGTTATTGAGCGAGTCATCCAATTTTCTGGCGCGGAAGAATAGGAACATGCGCAGATATTTGGTTACCGGAGGGTGTGGTTTCATCGGATCATCGGTCGTCAACGCTTTGCTGGAACGAGGCGACAAAGTGTTCGTCATCGACGACCTTTCCGTGGGCAAAGACCGATGGAAGACTGCCGCCCGCAAGCCGACGCTGCTGGTGGAGGACATCCTCGACCCAGATGCCTGCGATCGAGTTTTCCGCGAAGTCAAGCCGCAGACCGTCATTCATCTGGCGGCACAACATTTCATTCCATGGTGCGAGGAACATATTTACGAGGCATACACCTTGAACGTAACGGGCACGCTGAACATGCTGGAGTGTTCGCGCCGCTACGGGGTAGAAGACTTCTTTCTCGCATCCACGGGCGATGTATATCACCCAAACTTCTTGCCCAACCGGGAAGTGGATCCGACAGGGCCAGTGTATGTATACGGTCACACGAAATTCATGGCCGAACAGGTGTGCATGCGCTATTTCGAGTCCAAGACGTGCTTTCGCACATTGTTGATCGGGCGGCTATTCAATGCCGCGGGACCGCGCGAAACCAATCCACACTTGCTTGCCGAGGTTACCCGCCAGATCGCGCACGAGGGCAAGCGCGAAGTGGAGGTCGGAAATCTCTGGCCGCTGCGAGATTACGTTGATGTCGACTCAATGGGCGCCGTCATTGTCGACGCTACCGAGAAAGTGGAAGGACTGGAGATACTCAACATTGGATCCGGCAAGGCGGTCGAGGTTCAGGAGGCTTTGAGCGTGATCGCATCGGTACTGCCATTCAAAGTCGAATTCAAGTCAGTGCCTGAGCGTCAGCGCCCTAACGACCGGCCCTTCCTATGTCCGGACACGCAACGGTTGCGCCGCACAATCGGTCGCGCCGCCCACTCATTCAACGAAGATACGGCTCGCAAGATCTTTGCCGAGTACCCCAACATCAAACTTGAAGAAGTTCGCCGTGCAATTTGAGTCCTCGCGTCCGCTGCGAGTTGCCCTGGTGGGCGAATATCCCGTCAACGAAGACGCAATTCTACAAGGCGGTGTGCAGTCCGTGACCTACGTATTGGCACATGCGCTCGCCAGCCGTTTGGACGTCGAGTGCCATGTCGTCAGTGCGGTTAATCATGCGACCACGACCTACCGTCAGGTCGGCGAACTCCATGTTCATTACGTCAAGCGTCTGAACCTGCCGCGATTGGTCACATTGCGCGTGAACGACGTGCCGCGGCTTATCCCTGTCATTCGTTCGATAAAGCCCGATGTCGTGCACGGACAGGGCCAGGATCGACACGCGCTTGCCGCGTTGGGTAGCAGGTTGCCGACCGTCATCACACCGCACGGCGTGGTCTTCATAGAAGGCCGCTTGCTGCAAAAGAGCCAGTGGGACGTTCCCGGGGCCCTGAAGAAACGCGCCGTCACGAGCATCGAACGGGAAGTGTTTCGGCGCTCGCAGGACATGATCATCATCTCGCGCTATCTGCCGCAGACTTATGGATCAATGCTGACCGCACGCAGCCATTTCGTCGAAAACCCAATCAACGAAGAATACTTTCACATTCAGCGCGCACCTGAACCCGGCCGAATGCTGTTCGTCGGGGCCATCGTCCCGCGCAAGAGCGTGCACCATATCGTGCGCGCGATTGGCCAAGTCGCGCATAAGCGCGACGCGGAAGCCGCGAGTGAAGAGCCGTGGCGGTCGCGACTTCAATTCAGAATCGCTGGTCCCATTCTGGACCCAGGCAGCGAAGTCGAGATTCGAAAAGCCATCCAAGAATACGGCCTGCAGGAGAGCGTAAAGCTGCTTGGACCCATCAGCCGGGAACAACTGCTCGATGAATATGCGCGCGCGCAGGTCCTCCTGATGGGGTCGCGCGAAGAAACTACACCTCAGGTTATCGCACAGGCCATGGCCTGTGGATTGCCGGTGATTGCTTCTCGCGTTGGGGGCATCCCGGACATGGTCGAGGATGGCCGCGCAGCGCTCCTGTTTCCGTTCGGCGACGTAGCGGCGTGCGCCGAGCATATCCGTCGAATGCTCGACGACGGTGCCTTCAGAGCTGAAATAGAAGGCACTTTGCGCGATCAGGCACAGCAGCGATTTCACCCGCAATCGGTGGCCGCACAGACCGTATCCGTATATCGCGAGATTATTGCGCGGAACCGCAACCACCAAGACGACAACCGCATCGATGATCGAGGTTCGCGGTTGCTCCCAACCATCTACGAGAGCGAGTATGCCTCGTTCACTACCAGTCCGACTACCGCAACGTTCCGGGGAATGCCCTCATGACCTCGTGATCCTGCTAGTGAAAAATGTGGAGGCTAGATGAGCACTCTGACAGAGTTGAAGACGGTTGACAGCTGGGACGAGGAAGTGATGCTGCTTTCGTCCATCATCAAAGGTATTGGCGGCCCATTGGAGATACTCGAAGCCGGTTGTGGGCGTGAGTGGCCACTCAGACTAGACGGAGTCGACTATCGGTTGACCGGTATCGACCTCGATGCAGCTGCGCTCCAAAGCCGTGTCGACACGATCGGGGACCTGAACGAGGCGATCATCGGGGACCTAACTGTGAAGGGAACGATCCCCCATTCCCGCTACGACGTCATCTACAGCTCGTTCGTGCTCGAGCACGTTCGCGACGCCGAGGGCGCGCTCGTGCACATGCTCGACGGGCTCAAGCCGGGAGGGCTTCTGCTGCTGCGTATCCCCGACAGAGACTCGGTTTACGGTTGGACCGCGCGGCGCACACCCTTCAAAGCTCATGTCGCTTATTACCGATACGTCTTGGGTCTCACCGATGCCGGAAAGCCAGGCCACTCTCCGTACCCCACCTACCACGCGCCCGTCGTCTCCCGCGATGGCATGCGTGACTTCTGCAACAGGCACGGATGCTCAATTCTCGAAGAGTGGGGCCACACCTACTATGTGCGTGGCACAGGTTCACGTGTTCAGATAACTCGGACATACGCGAAAACCCTGTGGGCCTTGTCGTTCGGTGCTCTCGCATGGCGGCATAATAACCTCACCTACGTGATAAGTAAGTCAGAGTCTGCCCTGGCGAGGTCGTCTAGCGTCGAGGTTGCAGGCCTGACGAGAAGATTCACGTGAGGTGAGTTCGCGGGGTGAGGGGTTCGGTCAGGACGCCTGGTCGAGGGTGACGTGGTAGCCCATCGCTTCGAGTTGGCGGATGGCGTTGCTTCGGGCTTTTTGCGGGTTGAGGCGGGTGAAGTAGTCTCCGCCGGGATCGTGGTAGGTGGTGTTGGTCGTGGCGATGTTCCAGATTGCGACGAGTAGTGCGCGTTGAACGGCGACGTTGGCTCTTAGGGGGCCACGGCGGGTGGCGATC
>DATJQT010000318.1:0-15280 GCA_035505475.1 Vulcanimicrobiaceae bacterium | reverse complement strand
CGATCCCGAGCGGCTCTACAAGGTTGTCCAGGAAGACGCGATCAGTATGTGCGGGGCAGCTCCGACCGCGGCGATGCTGGTCGCCGCACGCACCTTGGGCGCCCGGTCTGTCGAGCTGGTGCAGTACACCGACTCCGGTGCAGTGACCGGCGATCTCGACGAGGTCGTAGCCTACGCCGGCTTGATCGTGCGGGGGAGTTGATCGGTCTGGAAGGCAGTTGACGCGGCTGAGCACGGCGTCTAGAATTCACCCGATTGCAGGCCAATCCCCCGGCGCAGCCGGAAGGTTCGATCTACACAGACGAGGAGAATGTCATGACCTACGTCGTCGCGGAACCGTGCATCGGAACGAAGGACCACGCCTGCGTGGATGTGTGCCCGGTCGAATGCTTTTACGAAGGCCCCGACATGCTCTACATCCACCCAGAGGAGTGCATCGACTGCGGCGCCTGCATTCCGGAGTGCCCAGTGGCGGCCATCTTTGAAGAGAATGACGTCCCGGAGCAGTGGAAGGACTATACGGCCAAGAACGCGGACATCTTTAAAGGCGGGGCGACGCTGCCGAAGGCGCCCACGCGTGAGAAGTGGGAGGAAATGCGCAAGGATCCGGCGAGCGACGCGGCGAAGTATTACGAGCAGTACCCGCCGAAATCCTAAGCGAGTCAGTCTACGCCACACTGCCCAGACCGTTTCGATCTGGGCAGTTCTCTTTGGACATCCGGACCTCGCATGGATTGCGGAGCGCTAGCCCCGTTTCAGCAGGTGCTGGTCGATGGCAAACAGGACGCCCCCGACGCTTGATACGAGTACGGTGAGCGAAAACCAGATCAGCGACATCCCAAGAGCGCTGGCGGGATCCACTCCCACCTTGCCGAAGAAATACACCGCGGCGCTTTCCCGCACGCCGAGACCGGCGACGGACACCGGCAGCATCGCCACGATCGTGACCAGCGGAACCAAAACGAAGTAGTCCAGTAACGGAACTGTGAGCTTAAGACCGCTGCCCACCAGTGCATAGGTGAGGATCACAGCACCCTGCAACAGGATCGACAATCCGAAGGCTTGGGCCAGCGCCCAGGGATACCGCGCATAGCGCTGGAGTGCGCCCCCCATGCTCTCCAGCTTGGCTGTCACCCCGCTCAGACCGACTCGCCGAAACATGCGGTACACCACGGATTGTGCCCTTGAGCTGAACAACAGGACCACAGCAGACCCAAATACTGCAGCGGTTCCGGTGAGCAGCACAGCGGTGTGTGGATCGCCCAGTCGTTCGTAGCCGAGACTGAGGGCGCTGATGGCCAGCAGCAGCATGGCCGCCATGCCGGCGACACGATCGAGAACGACCGACGGGAGCGCGGCATCTCGGCCCTGGCTGGCCCGATAAACCAGCACACCCCGGACCACGTCGCCCCCGATCAAGGTCGGCAAGAACAGATTGAAGAATGACGCCTCGAAGTACATCACCACGATCCGTCCGGCAGAAATCTGGATGTTGGCCGCGCGCAGGAGGCATCGCCAGCGCAGCGTGCTCAAGCCGTACGTGCCGACGTAGAGGAGGATGCACCCGAGCACGATGGGCAACGGGATCGCGGTGAGGCTGTGGACGAAGGCGGGCCGATCCACGCGCCAGAACAGCACGGCGAGAAGCGCCGCACTGACCGTGACCTTTGCGATAACCAGCGCGTGCTGGCCGCGACGGAGTACAGGGAGCCCGTTCATGTATTGGAGGGTCGGCCGTCCACCCGGCGTACCATGTAGGTCGGCTTGCGCTGGGATTCGTGATAGACCCGGACCAGCAACTCGCCGAGGAGACCCAGGACAACAAACTGTCCGCCGATCATGATCAGAAGGACCGCGAGCAAGAGCAGCGGCCGGCCGCCGATCCGCTCGGCCCAGACGAGCTTCAGCGTTGCCAGGTATGCCGCGAGGGCGCTCCCGATCCCCAGTGCGGCGAGCCCGGGCAAGCCAAGGATCTGGATCGGCCGGGTCGCAAAGCTGAGCAAGAACTTGACCGTGATCAGATCCAGCACGACCCGAAGTGTGCGCGCGATATTGTACTTGGAGCGGCCGAAGCGTCGCGGCCGGTGGTGCGTCTCGACCTCCACCAGCGCGACGCCCATCCAACTGGCGATGGCCGGAATGAAGCGGTGCATTTCGCCGTAGAGGCGCACGTTGGCGAGGACCTCGCGCCGGTAGGCCTTGAGCGTGCACCCGTAATCGTGCAGGCGAACCCCCGTGACCTTGGAGATCAGCCAGTTGGCCAGGTGGGACGGCAGCCGCCGGGAGAGGAACGGATCCTGGCGATTCCGGCGCCAGCCGCTGACGATGTCGTACTCTTTGCTGAGCGCCAAGAGGCGCGGGATATCGGCCGGATCGTTTTGGAGGTCACCATCCAGCGGGATGATGACCTCGCCCCAGGCGTGGTCGAAGCCGGCGCTGAGCGCAGCGGTTTGCCCGAAATTGCGCCGCAGGATGATCGCGATCCAGCGCGAGTCCTCCGCGCGGACCTCCGCGATGCGGGCGGCCGTGGCATCGGTGGATCCGTCATCGACCGCGATCACCTCGTAAGCGATGCCAAGCGGATCGAGAGCCTGACGAATCTCCTGGGCCAGGATCGGCACATTGGCCTCTTCGTTGTACAGGGGAACGACGATGGACAGCGTGATTCGGTCGGAGGTCATGTCACTCCCGATCGCTAGAATCCGGTGAACGGAACGACCGGCATCCCGCGGAATCCGGTACCCCGAAAGATCGTGAATTGCTGCACCGGTCGCCCGTGATCCGTGATCGTCACCTGGTCGGCCACCTCGATGCGCTCGAATGCCTGCTGGAGCTCGAACGGCGGCGTCTCCCGCCGGTACGTGACCACCAAGCCGTCATGGCCACGAAGGGTCTCCTGGCCGCCCCACACATCATACTGGTTCATCCGCCGGCCGAGGTTCACATTATAGGTGCGCGGCTGCCCCGGGACATAGAACGCGAGCTCGCTGGCGATTTGATATCGATCACTCGCCACGAACAGCGGCTGACCGGCCTGCTGCGCGAGGGCGGCGACCGCCTCGCCCAGCTCCGGCCATCCCCGAACGTGCTTGGGCACAAAATCCAGCCACGCCGGGACGGGCGCCCGGAGCAGGCCGAGCAGGCTGGGCTCGAGGAGCACCGGCGCGACCAGGATCGGCAGCATTATAGAAGCGGCGACCAGCCGGCTCAAGTTCCGCATCGCCCGCTGCGAGCGGCCGCTGCGCGGGCGCAGGCACCAGCCGGCCGCGGCGATGGTGGCGGTGAAATAGGCCGGAGCCGGCCAGTTCGCCTGGACCTTGCTGACCAGGCTCCAGGCGCCAAACGCCACCAGAACGGGGACGGACGCGCAGAGCAGCAGGCGGAGCGTGTCCCGGTCGCCTCGCCGACCTTCCCGCCGGCACCAGGCGAGTCCCGTCATGCAGAGGAGGAAGAGGAAGGGCGAGACCACGGCCAGCTGCCCGGCGGCAAATTCCGGCGCGCTGGCTGGCGACCAGGCAGCCCCGCTTCTGCCCAGCGCTTGGCCGAGCACGTGGCGCAGCGAGATCCACCCGTGGCGGGCGTTCCAGATCAAGACCGGACTGAAGATCAGCAACCCGAGCGCCAGCCCATCGTACGGCTCGCGCCGCCACAACCAGCGCCGGAGAATCGGCGAGCCGGCCAGCCATATACCGACGCAGGGCACGAACAGGAGCATGGTGTACTTGCTCAAGAGCCCCAGGCCAAAGGCGACCCCCGCCCCGTACCAGGCGAGTTCTCCGCGCTCGGCCCCCACCCGGGACACGCACCACCAGGCCAGCGCCCAGCAGCAGACGAACGGTGCGTCGATCGTCATCAGCAGACCACCCGCGGCGTAGAGGGGCATGACCGCGAGAAAGATGAGACTCAAGGCGGCCGCCGGCTCCCCGACGGCCCGGCGCGCCAGCAGCCAGCCGAGCATCCCGGTCAGAAGTCCCAGCACGACGGCAGGCAAGCGCACCCAGAAGGCCGTGTTGCCTCCCAGCGCGGTACTGAGCGCGATCAGGTAGGCAACCAGCGGGCCCTTGCTATAATAGCTCCAATCGAGGCGCCGCGACCATTCCCAGTAGTGGGCCTCGTCGGGGGTGAGCGGCCAATGGCCGGAGGCGATCAGGGCGAGGTGCAGCAGGGCGACTGCGCCGAGCCAGAGGCAGACAAAGCTACGCGAAGTCACGCGGGCGCTCCGACACGGATCGCGCGCAGGAGGAGTGTCGGCACATGCTACGCGGGGGCATGCGGCGACTGAAGCGCGCGGTCTTTCTCGGTGACCTGTGCGGCCAGGCGCTGTCGGTAGGCGTGCAAGGCTGTGCGGAGGCGGCCATCGGCGAGTGCCAGGATCTCGACCGCGAGCAATGCGGCGTTTCGCGCGCCGGCTTTGCCGATCGCGACACAGGCGACCGGGATCCCGGCCGGCATCTGGACGGTGGAAAGCAGCGCGTCCATCCCTTGCAGGCTGCCGCCGTCCATTGGCACCCCGATCACGGGCAGGACCGTGTGGGCGGCGATCGCCCCGGCGAGGTGCGCGGCGCCCCCGGCGGCGGCGATCAGGACGCGCAGGCCTCGGGCTTCGGCGGCGGCGGCGAACTCCATGACGCGGGCCGGGGTCCGATGCGCGGAGGCAATATGGACGTCGTGGGCAACGCCAAACTCGCGCAGGATTGTGCGCGTCTCTTCCATCGTGGGAAGGTCGCTGTCGCTTCCCATGAGGATGGCAACGACGGGGGTCTCAGCGGACATGGGCATCTCCTTGCTCAGTCGGCGGCGGGATGCGCGAGCGCTTTCCGGCCGATATCGGTACGGTACTGCACGCCATCCCAGCGGATCTTGTCCACGGCCTGATAGGCGCGGGCAATCGCTACGGCGATGTCCGGCCCGACCGCCGTGACCCCGAGAACGCGGCCGCCATTGGTGACGACCTTGCCGCCCTTGAGCGCCGTGCCGGCGTGAAACACCATCACGTCTTTGAGGCGCGCGGCGGCGGCGAGGCCACTGATCGGCTTGCCGGTATCGTGGACGCCCGGATAGCCGCCCGCGGCCATGACGACGCAGACGGCGGGTTCGGTCTTCCAGCGCACCGCGGCCGTGCGCAAGCGGCCGTCCACCACGGCCTCGAGGACATCGAGCAGGTCGCTGTCCATCCGCATGAGCAGGGGCTGCGCCTCGGGGTCCCCAAAGCGGACGTTGAATTCCAGGACCTTCGGCTCGCCGTGGTCGATCATCAGGCCGGCGTACAGGATCCCGCGGTACGGGCAACCTTCGGCCGCCATAGCCTTAACGGTCGGGATCATGACCTGGTCCATGATCTTGGCGTGCACGGCAGGGGTGACCACCGGTGCGGGCGAGTAGGCGCCCATGCCACCCGTATTCGGCCCCTTGTCGCCGTCGAAGGCCGCCTTGTGATCCTGGGCAGAGGCGAGGGGCAGCACGGCCTCGCCATCGGTGAAGGCCAGAAAGGACGCCTCCTCGCCGGTCAGGAACTCTTCCACGATCACACGCGCCCCGGCATCCCCGAACACGCGCTGATCCATGATCCGAGTAACGGTGTCCAGCGCTTCGTCCACCGTTTGGCATACGATGGCGCCCTTGCCGGCGGCCAGGCCGTCAGCCTTGACCACGATCGGAGCGCCGACGTCTGTGATGTAGCGGCGTGCGTCCTCGGACCGGTAGAAGCTTTGGAAGAATCCGGTCGGGATCTTGTGCTTGCGCATCAACCGCTTGGAAAACACCTTGCTGCCTTCGAGTGCGGCGGCTTCGCGGGTGGGGCCGAAGACGCGCAACCCATGGGCCGTGAACTCGTCCGCGATACCCAGCGTGAGCGGGAGCTCCGGACCGACCACGGTCAGGTCGATGGCTTCCTTCTGGGCAAACTCGAGGAGACGGCGAATCTCGGAGGCGCTGATTTCCACACACTCCGCCAGCTCCGCGATACCGGCATTGCCAGGCGCCGCGAAGATCCGATCGACGCGGGAGCTTTGGGCGAGTTTCCAGACCAGGCCATGTTCTCGTCCGCCGCCGCCGATGACCAACACGCGCATACACGACTCCGTTCGGTTAGTGCCGGAAATGCCGAATGCCGGTCAAGACCATGGCTATCCCGTGTGTGTCGGCGGCGGCGATGACTTCGGCATCGCGGACCGAGCCGCCGGGTTGGATGACGGCCGTGACGCCGGCCTCGGCAGCCGATTCCACGCCGTCGCGGAATGGGAAAAACGCGTCAGAGGCCAAGACGCTCCCGCGCGGGTCGGTCGCCGCCTTCGCGATAGCGAGGCGGACGGAATCAACTCGGCTCATCTGCCCGGCGCCCACGCCGACGGTGGCGCCCTCGCGGGCCAAGACGATTGCATTGGACTTCACGTGCTTCGCCACCTTCCAGGCGAAGGCGAGGTCCGCCATCTCGGCATCGCTGGGCCGTCGCTGTGTCGGCACCTGAAGCGTGGCGGGATCGAGGTCGGCTCGGTCGCGATCTTGCACCAACAGGCCGCCGCTCACCCGACGCATATCGGCCTCGCCGCTATCGTCGGAACTGAGCGGGAGCTCCAGCACGCGCAGGTTCTTCTTGTCGGCCAGGACCTGCAGCGCGTCAGGGGCATAGGCGGGGGCGATGACGGCCTCGACGAAGGTCGCAGCGATGGCGCGTGCCGTCTCGGCATCCAATGTCCGGTTGAATCCCAGGATGCCGCCGAAGGCAGAAACCGGGTCGGCGTCGCGCGCCCGCAGATACGCGGTGGCGAGTGCATGGTCGGTCGCCACTCCGCACGGATTATTGTGCTTGATGATCACGGCAACGGGTGTCGCAAACTCTCGGACCAGCGCCCAGGCCGAGTGCAGGTCGAGGAGGTTGTTGTAGGACAATTCCTTGCCTTGGAGTTGTCTCGAACGCGCCAGTCCTCCCCCGCCCACATCGCGATACCAGGCAGCAGCCTGATGGGGGTTTTCCCCATAGCGTAGTTCTTGGACTTTCTCCAGACGCAGCTGGAGGAGGGGTGGAAACGCCGCGCGCGGCAAGCTGGCGAAATGTACGTTCAGATCATCGGTGTCCGTCGCGCATAACCGTTCGAAGAACGCCGCGATCAAGCTGTCGTAGCGGGCGGTGTGGGCAAATGCCTTAGCGGCCAACCGCCGGCGTGTCGCCGGGCCGAGGTCTCCAACTCTGTGGAGTTCGTCCAGGATAGCGGGGTAGTCGGCGGGATCGACGACCGGGGCGACGCCCATGAAATTCTTGGCGGCGGAGCGGAGCAGGGCGGGTCCCCCGATATCAATCTGTTCGATCGCCTCTGACAACGTGGGATCGCCGGCCAGGGTGGCCTCGAAGGGGTACAGGCTCACGGCGACGAGGTCGATCGGCTCGATCCCGTGTGCGGCTAACTGCGCGGTATGCTCGGCCCGGTCGCGCAGGGCAAGCAGCGCGCCGTGAATCCGGGGATGCAGCGTCTTGACGCGGCCATCGAGCATTTCTGGGAAGCCGGTCACGGCGGCGACATCGGTTACAGCCAGCCCGTCATCCCGTAACGCGCGTGCGGTGCCGCCAGTGGACAGCAAATCCGCGCCCAGGCTTGCCAAGCCCGTGGCGAAGGGCACTAAGCCGGATTTGTCCGAAAGGCTGAGCAGGGCACGTCGCAGGCGCATGCTGACCGGCTCCGGGCGTTAGGCAGAACGACATCAGGGTCGCTACCCTGCAGGAGATCCCTGATGTCGAAGCGCTGCAAAAGGAGATAACGGAAGGGCACCATCGCAAGGCGGCCGGATGCTAGCAAACTCCGCCAACCCCGGCAAGATTATTCCCCATCACCGGGGCGGAGCGACCTCGATGGGGAGGCCGTCGGAGAAGTGATGGACCGTGAACACCTGGATCTCCGCCTGCTCTCGCCACTGGTTCGCAGGCAGGCCGGCCTTTAGGCACGTCTGGCGCAGGAACGTTTCCGCGTCCCAGTTGCGCTCGGCCGCCACTTGGGGGAGCAAGAGCCCCCGCCGACCGTGGTGGCTGATGCAGAGACCATGCACCCCGACGCGAAGCTGCCGTACATCCAGCAGCAGAGCGAGTGGGGACAGGACCGAAATCTCCAGCTGGGTATCTGAAAGTTCGTGCTCTTTGATCGGGGGGAAACGGGGATCTTCGCTTGCCGCGGCGGCGGCGCAGAGGGCCACCGTCTCGCCGAGCGACGCGATCGGCTGGACATAGCCGATGCAGCCACGCAACGTGCCATGCTCCATGAGCGTGACGAATGCGGCGCCGGGAGCGGAAAGTAATGGATCGGCCGTGACGACCTCGGACACCAGCGTGCCGCGCACGCGTTCCCCGACGGCGCGGCGCGCGATCGCGAGCAGTTCCGCCTCTTGCTGGGGGGCAAGCGAAGGTTCCTGGTCCATGGGTCGGCCCAGCGCCCTCCATTGCGGGCAGTCAATGATCAGAATATAGGGCGCGCGTGGAGAATTTGCAACGGGGCGGTCCGCATTGACATCCGAATGTCCGGCACGGTAAAGTGAAAGAATCGACGTGCCGATTGGCGTTTTGGAGGATCTAGTGCCCGAAGGCGCGCTAGTGTTGACCGAAGAGCAGGTCCGTCGTTACAGCCGTCACCTGATCTTGCCCGAGATCGGCGGCAAAGGCCAGCGCAAACTGCTGCAAAGCCGCGTCCTCTTGATCGGGGCGGGCGGCCTTGGCTCGCCGGCCGCGCTCTACCTGGCGGCGGCAGGCGTCGGAACCCTCGGCATCGTTGATTTCGACGTGGTGGACCTCAGCAACCTCCAGCGCCAGATCCTCCACCATGCCGCGGATGTCGGCCGCCCGAAGGTCCAGTCGGCGGTCGACACGATCGGCGCGCTCAATCCCGACGTGAAGGTCGTTCCACATCAGGAAGCGCTCACGTCTCAGAATGCGCGGCGCATTCTGGCGGAGTACGACGTAGTGGTGAACGGGAGCGATAATTTTCCCACCCGCTACCTGGCCAACGACGCCTGCGTGCTGCTCAAAAAGCCGATGGTGGATGGGAGCATCTTTAAATTCGAAGGTCAAGCGACGGTGTTCGCGCCGGACCACGGCTGCTATCGCTGTCTCTATCCCGCGCCGCCGCCGCCCGGCCTCGTACCCAGCTGTGCCGAGGCGGGGGTGTTGGGCGCCGTCTGCGGCCTGATCGCCTCGGTGCAGGCCATCGAAACCGTCAAGCTGCTGCTGGGCATCGGCGAGGGCCTGGTTGGGAGCTTGCTCTTCGTGGATGCGGTCACCATGGAGTGCCGCCGGGTCAAGTACCGGCGCGATCCCCGCTGCCCGGTCTGCGGCGACCACCCGACCATCACGGAGCTGATCGACTATTATGCGTTTTGCGGCGTCCCGCCGACGGCGCGGGTGAGCTAAGTGATTCCCCCCGTTCCCCTGCGCGTCGAGAGCGTGCCGGCGCATGCACCGGAGTTGCCGCCGGACCGGCTGGCTGAAATCATCCGGCACGCAGAATCGGGTTACCCCGACGAAGTCTGCGGCATGGTGGCGGGTATCCCAGGCAAGCCGGAGAGTTATCGCGTTCGACGCGTGCGCAATATTGCCGATGCACAGCCGCAGCGTGATCCGGGCGGCCAGTCCCGGACGGCGCGGACCGCCTACCTCATGGACCCCCGAGAGCAACTCCGCATCCTGCAAGAGCTGGACGCGACTGCCGAAAGCGTCATCGCCTTCTATCATTCGCATCCCGATCATGCGGCGTATTTTTCCGCCATGGACCGGGAGCATGCGCTCTTGCGGGGCGAGCCGATCTGGCCCGGGCCGTCCTACCTTGTTGTCTCGGTGGTGCAGGGCCGGGCCCGGAGCGCCGTCTGGTTCACCTGGGATTCGGCGCGCCGCGATTTTTGCGCGGAATCGGTTGCTGTGTCGAGTCCATCTGCAGAGGAGCGCGAATGAAAACGCAGGACGCTCTCAGTCTGCTGATCGCGCTCGAGGAGCGTGTGGCACGGATCTACTTCCAGTTCTTCCAGGCATTCCGCGAGGATCCGATTGTGGCGCGCTGTTGGTGGGATTTGGCCCGCGACGAGTACGGGCACGCCGGCGTTCTGAAGATGGTGCGCGAAGTCGCCCGGCCGGAGATGGAAAGCCGCGAGATCGGGCCGCGCCTCTGGTTGCTGGTCGAGACGCTGGAGCACTGTGAGGAGCAGGCGCGGCAGGTGGAAACCCTTGGGCGGGCGCTGGAGCTTGCCATTCGGCTGGAATCGTCCGAGCTGGACGCCCTGGGCCATCGCGTGGTGCAGTCCGTGCAGACCGATTTGCCGGAGGGAACGGCCCGCTCATTTGCTGTGATGGGTGCCCACTATCGCCGGTTGGCTGAAGCGGCGGCCTGCCTGCAGGATCAGCGGCTTCGGCAGCGCCTCGAGTCCATGCTCACCTCGCGCACGTCCGATTCTGGGTCCTAACTCGCAAAGGCAGAAGCACTATGAGTGTCCGTGTGTACATACCGACTCCACTGCGCACGCTCACCGATAATCGCGGCGAACTGGCCATCGAAGCCGGCACCGTCAGGGAACTCATCGACCACTTGGAAACCACCTACCGAGGTATGCAGGGTCGCCTGCGGGACGAGCAGGGGGCCGTGCGCCATTTTGTGAACGTGTACGTCAATGACGAAGATATCCGGTTCTTGCAAGGTCCCGACACCCCACTGAAGCCTGGCGACCAGGTGGCGATCGTTCCCGCCGTCGCTGGCGGCCGCTAGCCGTACTCGCCAGTCATTCCAAGCCTTTCCTCCTCTTGACTCCATCACTGCCTTGACTTTCCCTCAGATTTCAACGATTTTATGCCTCCGGAATGCATGGTTCCGATGGCGGTGCCTCTGGAGCGCTTGGTATGAATGAGGCGTTGCAGCGCTTGAGTGATAGATTGGATCAGGTTACCCGCTGGGTATTGGTGCCGATCGGCATCGGCTTTATCGTGATCGTCTTCCTCGGAGTGCTCACCCGGTACGTCTTCCAGGCCCCGATCATCAGTTCCATCGAGTTGGCGCGCCTCGGGTTCGTCTGGGCGGCGTTTCTCGGCGCGGCCATCTGCTTCAAGGGAGAGCGCCACACACAGTTCCTTTTCCTGCTCGACCGCCTGCGCGGCCGCGGCAAGGCGGGCCTCAAATCCGGAATAGATTGTCTGGCGGTTAGCCTGTTCATCTTCTTGAGCTGGGAAGGTCTGCAGATGGTCAGTGCCGTCTCGGCGACGTATTTCCCGGCCCTCGGCTGGTCTCAGCTTTGGCTGTACCTTCCCCTGCCGGTCGCCGCGTTGCTGATGCTGGTCCACGGCCTCGCCTTCCTGGTCCGCGATATTCGGCTGCTCGCGGATCTCGGAGGCACCCGATGATCGGACCCTTGATCGTCTGCTTTGCTATCCTCGCCGTCCTGGGCGTGCCGATCGCATTGGCAATGGCGGCGGCGGTCGCCGTCGTGATGGCGTTCCTGACGCCGTTTCCTATTCTCGGCATGGTCCAGCGCATGATCACCGGGATTGATTCGTTTGTCCTGATCTCGATTCCGTTCTTCATGTTGACCGGACGGCTGATGAATGTCGGCGGCATCACCAGCGACCTGTTCCGGTTCGCACGCTGCCTGGTGGGGCCGATTCGGGGCGGCATGGCGCACGCCAACGTGATCGCCAACATGATCCTGGCGGGAATGTCGGGATCGGCTGTGGCGGATGCGGGCGGCATGGGCGTCGTGGTCATCAAGGCCATGAGCGAGAATGGCTACCGCCGCGAGCTGGCAGGGGCCATCACGGTCGCGGCCTCAACCATCGGCCCGATCATCCCGCCCAGCATTCCGATGGTTATCTACGGCGCGATGGCAGAGGTCTCGGTCGGCAGGCTGTTCCTTGGCGGCTTCGTCCCTGGCGCTTTGATGGGCCTGGGCCTGATGGCCCTGATCTACTGGACATCGTTCCGCGAACATTTGCCCAAAGACCGCCGCTATGCAGGCGCCGAGATCTGGGACGCGTTCCGCGGAGCCTTCCTGTCGCTCCTCACCCCCGTGATCTTGATCGGCGGCATCCTCAGCGGAATATTCACGCCGACAGAGGCCTCGGCGGTCGCCGCGGTGTACGCGTTCTTCCTCTGCTTCTTCGTGTACAAGACGATCGGTGTCCGTGATATCCCCGGCATCGTCGTGGACACCTTTGTCACGACGGCGGTCGTGACGTTCATCATCTCGGCCACCTCGGGATTCTCGTATCTCTTGATCGTAGGGAAGGTCGGAACGGCGCTGGTTGAAGCCACGCTAGCCTTTACCAAGAGCCCCTGGGTGATCCTGCTGATCGTGAACTTCGCGCTCCTGATCCTCGGGTGCCTGATGGAGGCCGGCGTGCTACTGATCCTGCTCACGCCGATCCTGGTGCCCATGATGAAGAGCCTAGGCGTGGACCTGGTGCATTTCGGCCTGGTCATGGTCCTGAACCTGATGATCGGTGTCGCAACGCCCCCGGTCGGTATGTGCCTGTTCGTGGTCAGCGAGGCTGCCCAGATCCGATTGGAGCGGCTGATGCGGGAAGTGATCGTCTGGTGCATGCCCTTGATCGCGGTGCTGTTCCTGATCACGTACTGGCCGGGTCTGGTCCTGTTCGTTCCCAATTGGCTGATGCCCGGAAAATAGGCGGGCACGTTCACAGCGGCTCACAGAGGAGGTCGGCGATGAAGCACAGTGCGGTGGGTCTTCTGCTGCTCGCAGTTGTGAGCATGGCCACGGCGGCTCCAGCTCAGACGATCACGATGAAGATCGGCATCGGCCACCCGCCCGGGCAGTCGTTCGTGGTCGCTTCCGAGAAGTTCAAGGACACGGTCGAAAAGCGCTCGAATGGCAAGTTAAAGGTGGATCTCTTCCCCAGCAGCCAACTCGGCGGCGAACGCGAGATGCAGGAAATGGTTGCGTTGGGCACTTTGGAGATGACGGTGAGCGGTGTGGCGGTGATCTACGAGCCGCTCTTTGCCTTGCTCGAGGCGCCGTATCTGTATCGCGACCGCGCCCACATCAAGAAGGTACAGGCCAGCCCGGTGGTTGCCGACCTCGGGCAGGCGCTCCTCGCCAAGGGTATTCGGCTTGTGGGGTTCTATGAGAATGGATTTCGCCACATCACCAACAGCAAGCGCCCGATCAACACCCCGGCCGATGTGAAGGGGCTGAAGATCCGCACGCCGGAGAACCTGGCGCAGCTCGAAACCTTCAAGGCGCTCGGCGCGGTCGCTACCCCGATGGCCTTCAACGAACTGTACAACGCCTTGTCGCAGGGGGTGGTGGACGGGCAGGAGAATCCGCTCCAGAACATCTGGACGGGAAAAATGTACGAAGTCCAGAAGCACCTGGCGATGACCGGGCATATCTACAACAGCGCCTACGTGCTGGTGAACAACAAGTTCTGGACGGGCCTGCCGGCCGACCTGCACAAGATCGCCGAAGAGGCGATCCAGGAAGCGACCGCGTTCCAGATGGACTTCGTGGCGAACCTCGACAAGAAACTCCTGGAAGACTGCAAAAGCAAGGGCATGCAGGTAACCACGCCTGACTTGGAGCCGTTCCGCAAGGCCACTGCCCCTGCGTACGACGTGTTTTACGCCAAGTTCGGCGACCGCGGCCGGAAGATCATCGAAACAATCCGGGGAATGTAAGCGAAAACCGAGAAGCGAAATCTCATTCTCTGGCTCGCTCGAAGCGTGCAGCGGCTAAATCCTCCCTCGCCCCCTTTACAAAAGGGGGGTGGGGGGATTTGCGTAACGGGCACTCTCAGCAGCCTCGTGGAGGTGCGTCGTGCGGGACGTCCTCCTGGTCGTCCAGAAAGGCGACCACTCGCTCGGCTACTACGATTTCGAGACCGGCACCGAGCTTGCCCGGGTTGCCGTCGATCCGTACCCGCACGAGTTCGCGCTCAGCGCCGATCGCCGTATGGCCTACCTCGCCCACTTCGGTGTGGCGCTGGCAGAACATGGGGGTCCCGGCGGCAACACGGTGTCGGTCGTGGCCATTGCCTCCTTCCGCCGGATCGGTACCATTGATTGCGGTACATACCGGCGCCCGCGCGATGTCAGCTTCGATGAGTCGGGTCGGCTCTACATTTTGAGCGGGGGCCAAAGCACGCTCCTGATCGTGCCCGATCCTTTGACGGGCAAGATCACACAGCGCATTGCGACGGGCGGCCACAAGTCCCACATCTTGAGCGTGACGCAAGATGGCGGCGTCGTGTTCAGCAGCAACATGGAGTCGAATTCGGTGAGCGCGCTCTTTCCCAACACGCCTCACCACCCGCCGGTGGCCATTCCCGTCGGCAGCCATCCCGAGGGCTCCGTTTTCGATGGAGAGGAGGAGCGTCTGTACGTCGCGAACCGTGAGAGCGCCGAGATCAGCGTGATCGATGTGCAGCGGATGAAAATGGTGGATACCATTCCGACGCCGCCCGGCCCGGTGCGGATCTGCCGGAACAAGCGGCAACTCTTCATCGCGTTGTATCACGGGTGCGGTCTCTTGATGCCGGACCTGGACAACTCAACCCGCCAACAGGTCGTGCCCCTTCCCGCCAAGGCGATCTCGGTCAGCATACATGCGGCACGTCGGAGGGCGCTGCTCAGTACCCTGGCGCAAAACGTATGCCTCGTGGATACTGACAGTGGTCGTCTCGTGCGCACGTTTTCGGCGCGCAGCGATCCTGACCCGACCGCTGTGGTGTCACTTCAAATGTGAAGCTGGCTCAAAACAGAAAAGGCGGCGGCGCGTTCCGCGATGGGCGGAGGAGGGGCGAGAGGGAGCGCTTGCCGCCGAGGTCCTGAAGCTGGGCGGGGCGCTCCGGCAATTCGAATCGCACCTCGCGTACCTTCCCTTCGTTGAATAGCTTGAGCCGGACCGCATCCCCCACATGCAGGCTGCGCATCGCGGCGGACACCTGTTCGGGGGTCTGCATCGGCTGACCGTTCATTTCGACGATGATATCCCCGCCGATAAGCAGTCCGTGGCCCGCGATGGACAAATCTAATTGGCCACCCTGCACGCCTGCTTGCTCCGCCGGGCTGTCCGGCTCGACCACCTCGACGAGAAGGCCATCTTCCAGCGGTACGCGTAGAAGGGACTTGAGATCCGACCCCACGATCTGGCCCTGGACTCCCACCCAGGGTCGGATGACCCGGCCGTGCTTGAGCAGGGCCGGCAGCACACCCTTGACCACGTCGATCGGGATCGCAAACCCGATGCCCTGGGCGTCCGACAAGATGGCGGTGTTCACACCGATGACTTCTCCGCAGCGATTGATCAA